>JBAZGP010000016.1:0-23371 GCA_041652835.1 Lutibacter sp.
TTAGCTGTCGGCAGTCAGGCAAATATTGGTGGTGCTGCTTCCGCACCGGTTGTTGCTGCTGCTTTTCACCCGTCATTGGCTTCGGTAGGTGTTTTGTTAGCCGTTTTTGGTTACGCTATTGGAACTTATGGAGCGATTTTAACAGCCGAATTAATGCGTATTGTTGCTCCATAAATTACTTTAATTAATTAAAATAAAAGTTAGATATTTACATGCTTAAACTTAAAAAATGAAACGAGCATTACAAATTTTGATATACAAAGAAATTATTAATGGCGATCAGCAGCTGTTACCTATAAAATAATAAAATTTAAACAGATGAAAAAAATAATTGGTTTTATTGTTATTGTTGCGTTCTTAATTTCTTGTAATAAAAGTGAAAAAGGAAATATGGCTGTTAAAGTAACCATTGACGGTTTAAAAAAAGGAACGGTTTATTTACAAAAAGTTAAAGAAAATATTCTTATTTCTGTTGATTCTATTCAATTAAATGGAGAGCCTACTTTTTTGCTATACGGCGATGTTGGAAGTCCTGAAATTTATTATTTGGCATTGGATAAACAAGCGGGAGAAAGAATATCTTTTTTTGGTGAAAAAGGTAAAATTTCTATTACCTCAAAACTTTCAAAGTTTGCGACTTCTGCTAAAATAACCGGCTCTGTTAACCAAGATTTATTGGATGAACATCATGCAATGGCTAAAAAATTTAACGAAAAAAAATTGGATTTACTGGTTGAAAAGTTTAAAGCTCAAAAAATAAATGACACGGCTTTATTGTCAAAACTTAATAAGGAAGAGGAAAGTTTAATAAGGCGAAAATACTATTATTCCACCAACTTTGCTGTTCTAAATGCCGAGCATGAAGTTGCGCCGTACATCGCTTTAACCGAATTATACAATGCCAATATTAGATTATTGGATACCATAAACAATTCACTGTCCCAAAAAGTAAAAACCTCTAAATATGGTTTGGAATTGGACAAATTTGTTAAAGGAATAAAAAAGTAAAGTGTAAAGGAGAGAGTGTAAAGGAGAAAGTGTAAAGTAAAAAGTTAAATATTAGAAGTTAAATATTAGAAGTAAAAAGGCAATAGTAAAAAGTTAAATATTAGAAGTTAAATATTAGAAGTAAAAAGGCAATAGGGATTTTAATTGGTTAGTTGTTTGATTGGCTAACCGTTTAATCGTTTAACCGTTTAACCGTCTAATTGACAATTCGTAATTCGTAATTCGTAATTCAATTTGCGTTAGGGATTGAAGTGGAAATACTTTTTAGCGGTTTTTCACCGCTAAAAAGATTGGAACGTAAAGCCCGACCCGCCAGTTGGCGGGTAACGCCCAAAGTATTATTCTCCATTTTTTAATTTTTAGTGTTTAAGGGAATCCTTTTACTTTTAAAATGCCTATTTTTATTTCTTGTTAATTTTGTAACAAATTATAATAAACACCGACTTATTAATTGCTAACTAACTGGAACTTGTGGATAAAAAACTTGAGCATAAATTTATAGTGGAATTTGAGCAAAATCAAAATATCATTCATAAAGTGTGCAGAATTTACACTTCTAATCAGGATGCCCACAATGATTTGTTTCAGGAAATTGCCATTCAGCTTTGGAAAGCTTATCCAAAATTTCGGGGGGAATCTAAATTTAGCACCTGGATGTATAGAATTGGGTTAAATACCGCCATTACTTTGTACCGAAAATCAAAGCGAAGTATTGTTACACAAGACTTTGATACGGTTTTATATAAAATTGAATCAACAAGTTATGATGATACTGAAGAGGAGCAATTAAAACTGATGTATAAAGCAATTCATCAATTAACGGATATTGACAAAGCATTAATTTTTCTATATCTGGAAGAAGTAAATTATAAAGAAATAGCCGAAACAATGGGTATTTCTGAAGTAAATGTGCGTGTGCGAATGAATAGAATTAAAACGCGTTTAAAAACAATATTAAATCCTTAGGTGATGGATGAATTAGAATTCTTAAAGAAGGATTGGAAGAAGCAAGAAGCTGATTTTCCCAAATTATCGTATAACGAAATATATAAATTGATTCATAAAAAATCTTCTTCAATTGTAAAGTGGATTTTCATTATTTGTATTGCTGAATTTTCATTTTGGGGAATACTCAATTTATTTATCCCAGAAAGTACCTTTGCCCTTTATGAAAAATTCCATTTAAAAACGTTTTTGTCTGTTACCCAAATTTTGAATTATGCTGTGATATTTATATTTATTTATCTTTTCTATAAAAATTATAAAGCAATTTCAGTGGTTGATAATACTGGTTTATTGATGAAAAATATTTTAAAAACCCGTAAAACTGTTAATTACTATGTGTATTACAATATTGTTTTATACATACTTTTAACTATTGTTTTGAACGTGGTTATGTTTTCTCATTCTGATATTTTAATTAAAAATCTGATGCCCGAAAATTCCAATCTGGACACTGAAAAGTTTTTGGCTATTAGTATTGTGTTTCAAATTATATTTTTGATAGTCATGTGTGGGCTTATTTGGCTTTATTACCGAATTATTTATGGGATTTTGCTAAAAAGATTAAATAGAAATTATAAAGAATTGGAATCTTTAGAGGTTTAATACCAATTAAACATTCAAATCCAATTGGTATAAAAAAAATAGCGCTTTTTAAAAGCGCTATTTTTTTTCTGTTATTTTTTGTTTTTATTTCTTCGATTTTAACTTTACGCTCCATTCAAATTCATAGGCGGAAACTTGTTCGCCGTTTTCATTTATTCCAACAGATTTCATCAAAATAGTTTGTCCTTCACCAGTTTCAATGGTTCTTTTTAGCGCTTCATCAAGCAAATGACCATCTGTACAAGTAAAAGTGATTTTTCCGACTGCTTTTTTTGTAAAAGTTCCATGATGGTTGGTGACCAACATAGAAATTTGTTTTCCGCTTTCCTTAATTTTCTTAATTACCAAAGCACCTGTGGTTAGCTCCGCAGCCATAGATTGTACCGCAAAATACATAGAATTAAATGGGTTTTGGTTGATCCACCTGTATTTTACCTGCACCACAGATTTTTCATTTTCCAATGCTTTTAATTTAACGCCACATAAAAAAGCCGATGGAAGTTTAAAAATCAAAAAACGATTCATTTGTTTAACGGTAACGCTCATAAAATTTAATTTTCGGCAATTTATGAAAAAAAGAGCGATATCTATTTTATATCGAAAAGTTTATTAATTAGGAAGATGCTTCAATTGTAAAGATAAAACTGCTGCCAACATTTTGCTCACTTTTCACTTTAATGCAGCCATTATTTTTTTCGATAAATTCTTTACAAAGAACTAATCCCAATCCAGTTCCAGTTTCATTGTTTGTCCCGTTCGATCTATAGTTATGTTCAATTTTGAAGAGTTTATTTACATTTTCCTCGCTCATGCCTATACCCGTATCTGTAATTGTTGTTTCTATAAATTTTTTGTCATTTAGGCTAATTTCTTTACAAGAAATAGCAATTTTTCCTCCATTTGGGGTAAATTTAATGGCATTCGATAATAAATTCCTTACAATGGCAGAAATCATTTTTTTATCAGCAAAAACACTTAAATTTTGATTGAAATTTGATGTCAAATCAATTTTCTTTGAAGAGACTAACGAGCTTACTCCTGCAATATTATGTTTTAACAAATCACTCAACATAAAAATTTCTTTATCGGGTTTAATGCTGCCCACTTGAACTCTGGACCATTCCAATAAATCATGAAGCAAGGACAATGTAAAATTAGCCGACTTATTAATAATGGTCGCAAACTTTTCAATTTTTTCAGGTTCTAAATTCTCAGAATTTTCTTTTAACAACTCTGAAAACCCAATGATTCCTGATAAAGGATTAATTAAATCATGAGATATAATGGAAAAGAATTTATTTTTAGAGTCATTCTGAATTTTTAATTCTTCTGTTAATTTTTCCAATTGCAATTGAGTTTCTCTTCTTTTAGTAATGTCCTCTGAAGTTCCAACTAAGCCAATTACCATGTCATTTTCATCAAAAATTGGCAATTTATTGGATACATAACACTTACTTATACCATTTTTAGAATGTCCCTCCTCATAATTTAATTTTGCTTTGCCACTTAACATAATGGCTTTCTCATCCTCTCTATATTTTGCCGCATCATTTTTGTCGTAGAAATCAAAATCTGATTTTCCAATAACTTCTTTTTCATTCTCCAATCCCATTTCCTTTAAAGAAATTGCATTGACACCCAAGAAATTAGATGCAGTATCTTTCCAAAAAACGTTAATGGGAATATTGTCAAGAACATTTCTTAAAATTTGCTTTGATATACGGGTTTCATCATTGATTTTTTTACGCTGAATTCCCAAACTGATGTGCGAAGAAACAAATTCCAATAACTCAATATCGCTTTGCTTGAATGCGTTTTCATTGTCGTAACTTTGGACAACTATAGCGCCAGTAACTTCTTCATCAACCCTTAAAGGAACTCCTAACCATACTTTTGCTGAAGGACCTATTAGTTTAATTATATCATCTTGCAACAACTTTTTAAGACCTTTTTCATGAATAAATATTGGCTTACCAGAATTTATCAAATGAGCTGTCATTGATTTTTCAGCAGGAAATTCTTCCTCAGATTCTTCCCCTGAAATAAATGGAATATTTATGGTTTGTTTTTCCTTGTCAATGAAAGCGATATAAAAATTACTGGTATCTATAATACGTCCCAATTCAATTTGAATATACTGGACAAATTCTTTTAGGCTTGAAGTTAAATAGCTTTTTTTAGAAATTTTCAGCAATACATCAAGAACATCATCGTTTTTCTTTTTTCCAGAAACATCTCTCAATATCCCTTCATAGTACACAATATTACCGTTTTTGTCGAGCATGTTTTTACCATGATCTTCCACCCAAATTTCGGCACCATCCTTTTTACGAAGTCTGTATATGTCACTTTTTTTATAGGTTCTATGTTCAACGCCCATTAATTGATTTCTCTCCGAAACATCAAAATAAAGCTGGGTTTTAATATCTATATTTAACAGTTCTTCCTTAGAATCATAGCCTAACATTTCAACCAACGAAGTATTAACCTCAATAAATTTACCTTCCTCAGTACTTTTATAAATTCCGTCAATAGAGTTATTAAATAAGGCTCTATATTTTAATTCTATTTCTTTAAGCGAATTAATAAGTATATTTTGCTCATTTAATTGCAATCGTAATTCCCTAATATTATTGGAAGAATATTCTTGATCCATTTGTTCTGATGCATAAAAAGTTTTCATTTTATTAGCAATTTAATGTATTTCATTAATGAAACTACTACGAATATACAAATAAATAAGTAATTAATTATTTTTAAATCATTAATTATTAGTAATTGTTGAAAATAATATTTTGTTAATTTTATGTTAAAATATAGTACTGTGTATTGCATAATACTATATTAAATTTATATATTTGTATAAGAATTTAAAAAATCATAAAATTATGATCACTCAAACCGATAAAAATTACAGTTCAATAACACATTTAAGCAGTTTTGCGGGATGGGTTTTCCCCTTCGGGAATGTTATTGTGCCTTTCATATTATGGTCGGCAAAAAAAAATGAAAGCACTTACATTGACATACACGGAAAAGCAGCCGTAAATTTTCAGTTAAGTTTAATCCTTTATGGTTTTTTACTTGCCTTGTTTATTATCCCAATAACCATTTTTACGCTTGGTTTAGGATTAATAGCACTTTTAATAGGTATTGTGCCCTTACTTATTTTAATCATTATTTCAATTATTTCGGCAAGTATAAAAGCAACTCATGGGGAATATTACCATTATCCATTCACCATAGAATTTATTAAATAGGAAATCTAAATATGAACTTATGAAGATAGAGAACACTAAAGCACAAATGCGAAAAGGAGTTTTAGAATATTGCATACTTTCCATATTACAACGTGGCGATGCTTATACTTCTGAACTTTTATTGGAGCTGAAAGATGCAAAATTATTGGTGGTTGAAGGAACCGTTTATCCTTTATTAACAAGGTTAAAAAATGTTGGTTTGCTCAGCTATCGCTGGGAGGAATCAACCTCGGGGCCACCTAGAAAATACTATGCCTTAACAGAAACTGGCAAGATATTTTTAAATGAATTAAACACTACATGGAATGAACTTGTAGAAGCAGTAAACTTAGTAACTACCCAAAAAAAAACGTAAAATGAATAAGACAATAAACATAAATTTAGGAGGCATCTTCTTTCATATTGATGAGTTAGCCTATCAAAAATTAAAACTTTATTTAGATGCCATAAGACGGTCTTTAAATGATGATCCACAAGGAAGGGACGAAATAATAAATGATATTGAACTTCGAATTGGCGAATTGCTTTCTGAAAGAATTACCAATGACCGTATGGTTATAAACGAAAATGATATTGCTGAAATTACCAAAATAATGGGAAAACCTGAAGATTATTCTGGAGATGATGAACTTTTTGAAGATGAACCAAAATATCACCAAAGCACCTCATCAAAAAAATTATTCAGAGACAGCGATGATAAATTTTTAGGTGGGGTATCTTCTGGAATTGCACATTATTTTGGGATAGAAACCCTTTGGGTTCGTTTGGCTTGGGTACTACTTGTTTTTGCAGGATTTGGTACTGGGATTCCTATTTACATTTTATTGTGGATATTAATTCCTCAAGCTGAAACCACTGCCGAAAAATTACAGATGAAAGGCGAACAGGTTAATATTAGCAATATTGAACGTAAAATAAGAGAAGAATTTCAAGATGTTTCCTCTCGAGTAAAAGATGGCGTAAATGAGGTTTCTGATACAATAAAAAATTCGGAATTTAAAAATAAAGCGAGATCCGGAATACAAGAAGTTATAGACACGCTTGGTAAAATAATTTTGGCAATATTAAAAATCTTCGGAAAATTTATCGGTGCTCTATTGATTTTTATTTCAGTAGCAATATTAATAGCCCTATTAATTGGAGCATTTTCATGGGGCAGTTTTGAAATGTTAGGTTTTGGTCGTGAATTTATACACTATCCTCCGTTCTTTTTTGATTCCATAATTCCTATGTGGCTCTTAACTTTATTAGGATTTTTAGCTGTAGCAATTCCGTTTGTAGTACTGTTTATGCTTGGTTTAAAAATACTATCGAGCAATGTGAAATCCTTTAGTACCAAAACAAAATTATCACTTTTGGGAATTTGGATTATTGCCTTTCTTGGGCTAAGTTTCGCGGGAATTAATTTCGTTTCACAAAATGGCTATGATGGCGTTCACAATCAAACTGAGGAATTGCCAATCATTGCGCAAGATACCTTAACCATAAAAATGGTAGACAACGATAATTTGTCAAATCAAAAAGAACTGAGAAGAGGAAACGATTTTGAAACTGTATATGATAACAACAAGGAGAAATTATATGCAACCCAAATTAATGTGGATATAAAATCGACCGACAAAGCTACAGCATTCATTAAAATAAGAAAAGAATCGGACGGCAAAAATAGATTAACGGCCAATAAAGATGCCGAATTTATTGAGTATGAATTTAATTTAACGGAGAAAACCCTTTTATTAAACGGATACTTTTTGTCGGATTTAAAAAATAAATTCAAAGACCAGTTGGTTGACATAACCGTTTATTTGCCAATTAACGCCGTTGTTTATTTAGATACTTCAACACTTACATTTTTAAATGATATAGATAATGTGCAAAATATTTATGATGGAGACATGCCTAAACATTACTTCAAAATAACAGAAAACGGATTGGAATGTTTAGACTGCGACCCAAGTATTTTCGGCGAAAGCTTTAAAAAAGAACAGGAAAATTTTAAATTGAATATCAATAAAAATAGTCTCGAAATAAAGGTAAACGATGGCGATAAAAATGCAGAGATATCCATTGATAAAAATAAAGTCAAGATTAAATAATTACATTTCAACCATAAAATTCAACAAATCAACATAAAAAAAGTGTCAAAAGGCACATTATAAAATACTTTTGAAATCTAAACCTACCAAACAATGGAAACATTAGTAAAAATTACAATTTTAATTACCATCTATCTTACCTTGCTTTTCACAACAACTTCTTGCGGTACAGATAGTGTTTTCGGAATTAAAGGAAACAAAAATATAGTTTCTGAAGATCGATCAATAAGTGCTGATTTTGAAATAATTAGCGTTCAACAAGGAATTAATTTATTTATAACACAAGGAGAATCCGTTAAATTAAACGTTGAAGCCGATGAAAATATTTTAGATCTATTAATTACCGAAGTTAAAAATAATGAACTCAAAATTTATTTTAAAAAAAATGTATATCAGGCAAAAGCACGCAATGTTTACTTAACTGCCTCATCCATTTCAGAAATAAAAACATCGAGCGGAGCCTCCGTAAAATCGGAAAATACCCTGCAGGCAACATCGTTAAATCTTGATTCAAGCAGCGGAAGTTTTATTAAAATTTACACCAATGCCAATGAACTTACATGTGAAGCATCAAGTGGTTCCACAATAACAATTATTGGAAAAAGCAAAACGTTTTCAGTAAACGCAAGCAGTGGAAGCTCAATTAGTGCCAACGAACTTAAAACCATTGATGCCATAGCAAAAGTAAGCAGCGGTGCCAATATCGATGTAAATGTTACTGGTAAATTAATGGCAAAAGCCAGCAGTGGCGGCGCTATTGATTATGAAGGAAATCCAAAGGACGTTGATAAAGAAACCTCTTCTGGAGGTAGTGTTTCGGGAAATTAAAACCAATTTAGGCATTTAAATTATAAAGCCGATTCAGTATTTATGAGTCGGCTTTTTCAATTTTATTCGGTTAAAAACCAGTTTCGACAAATGGTAAATCTATCCTTTTATAGGATAATTTGCACTAAAAGTAATACTATAATTACAAATTCATCATAAAATACACACTATTTATTAAACATTTAACTAATAATTAGTACTAGTTAACTACATTTGTAGCATTAACTAATAATTATTTATAATAAAATAATTAAACTCCAAAATAGTATGCAAAATAAAAACAATCCACATTCATTTCATATACCAGTAATGGGGCTTGCTTTTACAATAGACAGCCCAATTAAAATCGCAAAATATGGGATTTCATCTGTTATTTCAATTGTTGACGACATTCTAATTGAAAAAATGAATGAGTATTATTCTGCCAAATTTAAAATTCCTTTTGAATCAATTTCAATAAAAGTTGAAGATTATAGAGCGAAAAGAATTACTTCTTATTTAAATACGGTAGATATTATTGTAAAACAAAAATTTGAAAATCTTAAAAAAAGTTTTGAACAGAAAAATAGTGATTTTGAAAAGTATATGGAAATGCTTCCTGATTTTTCGGAATTGAAACAAAATTTTATTCATACAATTCAGCACAATACAGTTAAAGAAGATGTAAGCAATTGGATTCAGAATAATCTAATGCCTGGAAATATCGACGTAAATATTATGACCAAGCTGGACAAGCCTAATTATAAAAAAAACGAAGTACTTCCCATTGAATTTAACGATGCACATGCAGCTTTAAGAGGCTTTGCAAACAGTAATTTAGAATCTTCTGTAGTTTTTTCTGCGGGAATGAATCCAAGATTATACAGTTATCTTGAAAATTTTGAAGACTTTTTCCCTGATGTGAATAATCACATTAAAAAGAAAGTAATTTTAAAAGTAAGCGATTACAGATCTGCAATAATTCAAGGAAAATTTTTAGCCAAAAAAGGGATTTGGGTTTCAGAATATAGAATAGAATCGGGCTTAAATTGTGGAGGACATGCTTTTGCGTCAGATGGCTATTTATTGGGACCTATTTTGGAAGAATTTAAAAATAACAAGTCTAATTTAGTCGCTGAAATTCACAATATGTTGGTTGATGCCTTAAAAATTAAAGGAAAACATGCGCCTGATGCGCCCTTAAATATGGATATTACTGTTCAGGGTGGTGTTGGGACTTCAGCAGAACATGAATTTTTATTGGAAAATTACAATATTGATTCTGTAGGTTGGGGATCTCCATTTTTATTGGTTCCCGAAGCAACTACGGTTGACTCAGTTACCAGAAAAGCACTACAGGCTGCTACAGAAAAGGATTTGTATTTAAGTGACATTTCGCCATTGGGAGTTCCATTTAACAGTTTAAGAGGAAACACAAATGAAATTGTTAAAAATGAAAGGATTGCGGCCAACAAAGCTGGAAGTGCCTGCGCCAAAAAATTTCTTTCTTCAAACACAGAATATACCGAAAAAGTAATTTGCACCGCTTCAAAAAAATACCAAACCTTAAAATTAAATGAACTGAAACTTGAAAACTTAGATGAAGCCGAGTATTCAAAAAAGTCTAAACAAATTACCGATAAAGCTTGTTTATGTGAAGGATTGGCCAATGCGGCTTTAATTAGTTACGATATTGAGCGAAAAGGTGAAGAACAAGGTGTTGCTATTTGTCCGGGACCGAATATGGCTTATTTTTCAAAAGACGTTTCACTAAAAGAAATGGTAAACCATATTTATGGTAGAGCCAATGTGATTGAAACAACAAATCGTCCTCATCTGTTTATTAAGGAATTGGAGATGTATGTTAATTATTTTTCAAATAAAATTGACGAGTTTAGTGACTCATTTAATGCAAAAAACGAAAAATATTTAACCGCATTTCAAAGTAATTTAAATGATGGAATTGCCTATTACCAACATTTATTTTCAGATACTAAAAATTATTTTGAATCGAATAAAGAAGCGTTGTTAAATGATTTGGAAATTTTAAAAACAAAATTATTCAATATAAAAATTCCTATTTTAGCAAAAGCATAAATTTCAAAAAAGACTGTCGTAAAAGGCAGTCTTTTTTTTGTATTTACATTTCCATTATACATTTCCACAATGGAAATCTTCAAGTGTTTTATTTTCTAAAATTTTTAATGTGCTGTCGCGCACTTCGGTCATTAAAATATTTAAACTGCAACACTCTTCACTAAGGCAATCGTCACATTTTTCATAATAATTTAAACTTACGCAAGGCAACATGGCTATTGGTCCTTCAAGCAATCTTATTACTGTTGAAATTTTTATTTCAGTTGATTTTTTAATTAAATAATAACCGCCACCTTTACCTTTCTTGGAAGAAAGGATATCGCTCTTTTTTAAAATCAGTAAAATGCTTTCTAAAAACTTTTTTGAAATGTTTTCAGATACAGAGATGTCGGAAATTAAAACAGGTACATTTGGTTCCTGTTTGGCAAGATAACTCAACGCTTTAAGTCCGTATTTTGTTTTTTTAGAAAGCATCTTTAAATATTAAATTAAGTGATTTTAGGCAAAAAAACTTCTGCCATCATGCAACGTGCGCTTCCGCCACCACATGCTTCAACAGTATCAAGTGAGCTGTACAATATTTTGCCATGTTTTTCAATTTGATTCATTTGTTGTTTTGTTAAACTTTGATAAGCTGAGTTTGACATTACAATATAGCGCTCCTCATTATTTCCCAAAACCTGCAACATATTACCGGCAAAGGTATTTACCTGTTCTTCTGAAATTGTTATAATTTCTTTACCTTCTTCCTTCAAATGTTTGATAACATTTTTTTTATCCCTTTTATCATCAATGCTATCTAAACAAATTACTGAAAATTTTTCACCCAAACACATAATTACGTTTGTATGATAAATTGGCAATCGCTTATCGTTAACTGTTTGGTATGCAATAAAAGGAACCGGTGTATATTCAAAATCTTCACAAAATTCGATAAACAAATCTTCATCCGCTCTTGGCGACAATGCACAATATGCTTTTCTATTTTCCCTGTCCAACAACAAACTTCCAGTACCTTCCAAAAATATTTTTTCTTCTTCTGCTGAAGTATAATCTACCACATTATTAATTTGGAACCCCAAATCTTCCAATATATCCAAAATATCTTCTCTTCTTTCCAACCGTCTATTTTCAGCAAACATTGGGTATAAAGCTACATCTCCGTTTTCATGAAATGATATCCAATTATTTGGAAAAATAGAATCTGGCGTATCGGTTTCTTTCGTGTCATCTATAACAATCACTTTAACACCAACTGCTCTTAATTTTTCCACAAAATTATCAAATTCTTGCAAGGCTTTAAATTGAACTGTTTCAGGAGTTAAACTTTCCAAAACTTTTTGATAGTAATTGTTTACGGCCGTTTGTTCATTCATACGGAATGAAACCGGGCGAATCATTAAAACTGTGTTTGTAATTTGTTTCATGTGTCTATATTATTATTTTTTAAAGGTCATACTTCGACTCCGCTCAGCACAGACATGCTGTTCGCTATTTGTCTTTATCTTAAATGATAAATTTTTCAACATGCTCGTTTCATAAAATTAATCTCTTATTAAAGGTAATGTTGTACATCTTAGTAATCCTTCTTGTTTTGAAATTTCTGCATAAGGTATTTCTTCAACTGTAAAACCTTGTGCTCTCAACCAATTATTTAGTCGGGTAAAGCTTTTTTCTGAAACCACCACTTCTTCAGAAATAGAAAATACATTAGAAAACATTTGATACATTTCATCTTTTGTAATATGAAACATATTTTCTTTTCCAAACAAATTTACCAAATATTTGTAATCGTTTTCATCCCTAAACCCTTCTTTGTGAATAATGGCTTTATTTTTACCAACAGGTTGAAAACAACAGTCTAAATGAAGTGCATTCTCTTTGGCATTTGTATTGGATTTAACCAAATCAAACTCTTTAACTATTTTATTGGGAAATAAATTTTTAATAAAATTGACTCCTTTCATATTGGTTCTGGCCGTAATAAAATTTTTGTAATCATCAGCTTTATACGTGCCAATAAAAATATGGTTATTCCAAAGCATTACGTCACCACCTTCAAAATGGACATCATCAGTAGTTGTAATAATATTATTGGGATCAATTTGATCCAACACAAATTGAATGGCTTCAATTTCCTTTTCCCTGTCGGGTAAAATATTCGATTTTATCAATTTATCTTCAATTACAAAGGCAATATCTCTTGTAAATATTTGATTGTAGTTTTCAATCACTTTTGGTTTGTACACTTTTACATTGTATTTTTCGAATATTTTATTAAAAGCTTCCATTTCCTCCACCATATCCTTTTCTACAGGATAGGTTCCTGCTTTGATATGCTCCAATGATTTAGGATCATAAGCCTCCTCTAATTTTGGTGTGGGTCCATTGCTAATTGCAGTGCCCAAAACCACAGCTCTAAGTCGAGAAGTTTCATTAAGAACATTCAGTTTTATCATTTATAATAATTTTTGTTGTAAAAATAAAGTAACCCCATAACTTAATATGGGGTTTTATTATATATTTAAAAAAATCCTGTTATCTTTCTTTAAATGTTTTAAATGGACGTAACGGTTCGCCAACATACAACTGACGTGGACGACCAATTGGTTCTCCATTTTCACGCATCTCTTTCCATTGGGCAATCCATCCAGGCAAACGGCCAACAGCAAACATTACTGTAAACATTTCTACTGGAATTCCTAAAGCTCTGTAAATAATTCCTGAATAAAAATCTACGTTAGGATAAAGTTTACGTTCGGCAAAATATGGATCTTTAAGAGCAACTTCTTCTAAGTGTTTTGCAATTTTTAAAACTGGATCACTCAAATTAAGATCTTCAAATAATTCATCGGCTGCTTTTTTAATAATTCGGGCTCTTGGGTCAAAGTTTTTGTAAACCCTATGTCCAAATCCCATTAAACGGAATGGATCATCTTTATCTTTTGCCCTATTGATAAACTTTTCAACATCGCCTCCATCTTTTTCGATTTCTTCCAACATTTCCAATACAGCCTGATTTGCACCTCCGTGAAGATGTCCCCATAATGCAGAAACTCCAGCAGAAACTGATGCAAATAACCCTGCTCCTGATGAACCCACCATACGAACAGTTGATGTTGAACAGTTTTGTTCGTGATCTTCATGTAAAATCAACAATTCATCAAGTGCTCTAACTGCAATTGGATTCATTTTATATGGTTCAGTAGGTAATCTAAACATCAATTGCATGATATTTGAAACGTAATCTAAAGAATTATCTGAATAATTTAATGGCAATCCGTGATTTCTTCTATGCGCCCAAGTTGCCACAACTGGAAATTTACCCAGTATTTTACAGACAGCATTGTACATGTCTACTTTTGATTTAACATTTACAACGCCCGGATTAAAACTCGTAAGGGCACTTGTTAAACTTGACAACATTCCCATTGGATGTGTTGATTTAGGAAAGCCTTCAACGATATCTTTCATTTCTTCATTTACCATTGAATACTTCTTTACATCAATTTGAAACTTTTCAAATTCTTCTTTGGTAGGAAGCTCTCCAAATATAATTAAAAAGGCAACTTCTAAAAAACTTGCTTTTTTTGCTAAATCTTCTATGGCATAACCTCTGTGTCTTAAAATTCCTTTTTCGCCATCTAAAAAAGTTATTTTACTGGCGCAAGAACCTGTGTTCTTAAACCCAGTATCTAGGGTGATTAACCCCTCGGTTATCGTTCTTAATGTTGAAATATCCATGGCTATTTCACCTTCACTTCCCAATAAAACGGGAAACTCATATTTTTTACCGTTTAATTCTAAAATTGCTTTATTTGACATTGCTTATGTTGATATATTATTGTTAATAAATTATTTATTGTTCAATCTTACGAATTTAAAAAATTTTATAGGGAATTTATATGATTTAAGTCAATGTTTTGCCTAATACATGCATATTGTTAGGCAATATGTATATGTTGTTACACAGCAATAAAAAAGGCCGAGAGAATCTCAACCTTTTTTTATAAATAGAAATTATTAAATTTTAAAGGCTTTTTCTTGAGGATAATAAGCAGTACTTCCAAGTTCTTCTTCTATTCTCAACAATTGATTGTATTTTGAAATTCGATCAGTTCTTGAAGCTGATCCTGTTTTAATTTGACCAGCATTCACTGCAACTGCCAAATCAGCAATAGTGGTATCTTCAGTTTCTCCTGAACGGTGGGAAATTACACAAGTATAACCTGCATTGTGGGCCATATTAATTGTTGCCATTGTTTCTGTAAGCGTCCCAATTTGATTTAGTTTAATTAGAATTGAGTTTGCTGATTTTTCTCTAATTCCTCTTTCCAAACGTTCTACATTAGTAACAAACAAATCATCTCCAACAATTTGCACTTTATCACCAATAGTTTCATTTAGCAATTTCCAGCCTTCCCAATCATTTTCTGCCATACCATCTTCAATAGAAATAATTGGAAATTTTTCAGACAATTCCTTTAAATAAGCCACTTGTTCTTGTGAAGTTCTAATCGCTCCTTTTTCTCCTTCAAATTTAGTGTAATCATATTTTCCATTAACATAAAACTCAGATGAAGCTGGATCTAAAGCAATCATAACTTCTTCTCCTGGTTTATAACCTGCTTTTGAAATGGCTTTTATTAATGTTTCTAATGCATCCTCAGTACTGTCAAAGTTTGGCGCAAAACCACCTTCATCACCCACTGCAGTACTTAAACCTCTATCATGAAGCAGTTTTTTAAGATTGTGAAATATTTCAGTTCCCATTTTAATAGCCTCAGTAAAGTTTTTTGCTTTAACGGGCATAATCATAAATTCCTGAAATGCTATTGGAGCATCGGAATGTGAGCCACCATTTACAACATTCATCATAGGAACCGGCAAGGTATTGGCGCTTACGCCTCCAATATAGCGATACAATGGCATTCCCAATTCATTCGCTGCAGCTTTTGCCACAGCCAATGAAACACCCAAAATGGCATTTGCACCTAATTTTGATTTATTTTTAGTACCATCTAACTTAATCATTTCGGCATCTATCAAGTTTTGTTCAAAAACTGACATACCTACAACTGCTTCTGCTAAATTTTCATTTACATTTTTAACGGCTAAAAGAACGCCTTTCCCCATATAATCTTTACCGCCATCACGCAATTCCATTGCTTCATGTTCTCCGGTTGAAGCACCTGACGGTACTGCAGCTCTTCCTAAAATTCCATTTTCAGTTATGACATCAACTTCAATGGTTGGATTACCTCTTGAATCGAATATTTGACGTGCATGAACACTTATAATTATACTCATCTTAGTTAATTTAAAATTATTTTTGTTGATGCAAGATACAAATTTTAGGGTAAATTTTAGTTGAATTCACCTTATTAATACGATAACGTTTTCGTTTTTTATTCATTTAAAAAAAGCCTATAAACGTACGGTTTAAGGCTTCTTAAATTATTACTTCTTTGCTATTTTTATATTTTCAATAAACTGATCAAACAAATAGGAAGAATCATGTGGTCCCGGACTTGCTTCGGGATGGTATTGCACTGAAAAACAATTTTTATTTTTCATTCTCATTCCAGCCAACGTATTGTCATTTAAATGAATATGTGTAATTTCAAAATCGGGATGATTTTCAACTTCTTCTTTATTCACCACAAAACCGTGGTTTTGCGAAGTAATTTCACCTTTTCCTGTAATGATATTTTTTACGGGATGATTTATACCACGATGTCCACTATGCATTTTGTAGGTTGAAATTCCATTTGTTAATGCAATAAGCTGATGTCCCAAACAAATACCAAATAACGGTAAATTTCTATTTATAATTTCACTTGCAACTTGCTGAGCACTTATTAAAGGTTCCGGATCTCCTGGACCGTTTGAAAGGAAAAAACCATCGGGATGAAATGCATTCATTTCATCAAAAGTGGCGTTATATGGAAATACCTTTATAAAGCAATCCCTTTTCACTAAATTTCTTAAAATATTCTTTTTAATTCCCAAATCCAGGGCTGAAATTCTAAACGTAGCATTTTCGTCTCCAAAATAATAGGGTTCTTTTGTTGAAACTTTTGAAGCCAATTCCAATCCCTTCATATCGGGAACAGCATTTAATCTTTCTTTTAATGCGTTAATATCAGTTTCCGTAGAAATAATGGCATTCATTGCGCCTTTATCTCGAATATAACGCGTAACGGCTCTTGTATCAATGTCGGAAATTGCCATTAAATTATGCTTTTCCAAATAATTACCCAATGAATCTTGTGCGTTTACCCTTGAATAATTAAAACTGAAATTCTTACAAATTAATCCTGCTATTTTGATAGATTCCGATTCGATTTCATTTTCATTGACACCATAGTTTCCAATATGTGCGCTGGTAGCCAACATCAATTGTCCAAAATAAGAAGGGTCTGTAAAGATTTCTTGATAACCCGTCATTCCGGTATTGTAACAAATTTCTCCATAGGCAGTTCCATCTCTTCCTATTGATTTTCCTTCAAAAATTGTTCCGTCAGCTAAAAGTAAAATTGCCTTTTTACGAGGTGTATATTTCATTGGTTTTCGTATTCTTTTTTAGTCGCTTCAAATTTAATTATAAAAAAAAGGATAAACTATAAATAATTTATCCCTTTTTATTATTATTAATGACTTCTCATTAATTGGTTTCTTTACTGTCTGTCTTTGTTTCAACCACAACTTCATCAGCTTTTTTAACTTTCCCTCTACGAGTGGTTTTCTTTTTAGCTTTGTTATTTGGATTGTAGTTTGGATTGTAATCAACCAATTCAATCATTGCCATAGGCGCATTATCGCCCTGACGGCTTCCTAATTTAATGATACGAACATATCCTCCTGGTCTGTCGGCTACTTTTACAGAAACTTCTTTAAATAATTCTGTAACCATATACTTATTTCTCAAATAGCTAAATACAACTCTACGGTTATGTGTAGTGTCAACTTTAGACTTTGTAATTAAAGGCTCCACAAATTGGCGTAAAGCTTTTGCTTTTGCAACAGTGGTATTAATACGTTTGTGCTCAATTAAAGAACAAGCCATATTTGCAAACATAGATTTTCTATGTGCTGTTTTTCTGCCTAAATGATTAAATTTCTTTCCGTGTCTCATCTCTTATGTTATCTTAATTAAAACCAAGGTTTTAAATTAATCTTTATCTAATTTGTATTTGCTTAAATCCATTCCAAAACTTAAACCTTTAATATGAACCAATTCATCTAGTTCGGTTAAAGATTTTTTCCCAAAATTGCGAAACTTCATTAAATCATTTTTATTGAATGATACCAAATCTCCAAGGGTATCAACTTCTGCAGCTTTTAAACAATTTAGTGCTCTAACAGATAAATCCATATCCACTAATTTTGTTTTTAGCAACTGACGCATATGCAAAGATTCTTCATCATAGGTTTCAGTTTGAGCAATTTCATCAGCTTCTAAAGTAATACGTTCATCAGAGAATAACATAAAATGGTGAATCAATATTTTTGCAGCTTCTGTTAATGCTTCTTTAGGAGAAATTGAACCGTCAGTAGTAATATCAAAAACTAACTTTTCATAATCTGTTTTTTGCTCTACACGAAAATCTTCAATAGTATATTTTACATTTTTGATTGGTGTAAAAATGGAATCAGTAAAAATTGTACCAAGTGCAACGCCAGATTTTTTATTATCTTCCGCAGGCACAAAACCTCTTCCCTTTTCAATGGTAATTTCAAAATCCAATGTTACAGATTTCTCCATATTACAAATAACCAAATCGTGATTTAACACTTGGAAACCTGAAATGTATTTTTGCAGGTCGCCGGCAGTTAGTTGCTCATGTTTTGAAATTGAAATGTTTACAGTTTCTCTATCAGAATCTTCAATTTGTTTCTTAAAACGAACTTGTTTTAAGTTCAAAATAATTTCTGTTACATCTTCAACAACACCTTTAATTGTTGAAAATTCATGCTCAATACCTTCAATACGAAGTGATGTTATTGCAAAACCTTCTAATGAAGACAACAACACTCTTCTTAAAGCATTACCAACAGTTAAACCAAATCCTTGTTCTAACGGTCTGAATTCAAATCTACCATCAAAATCGGTAGAATCGATCATTATTACTTTATCGGGTTTTTGAAAATTTAAAATTGCCATAATTGAATTGGTATCTTTAAAATTATTTAGAGTATAACTCTACTATTAATTGTTCCTTGATATTTTCCGGAATTTGAATTCTTTCAGGAACTTTAACAAAAGATCCTTGTTTTGTATCTGAATTCCAAGAAATCCATTCGTAAACATCATTTCTGGCGCTCAAAGAATTTTCGATAGCCAACAATGATTTTGATTTTTCCCTAACGGCAACAACATCACCTGCTTTTAATGAATATGAAGGGATGTTTACCAACTCTCCATTTACGGTAATGTGACGGTGAGATACCAATTGGCGTGCTGCACTACGACTAGGAGCAATGCCCATTCTGTAAACAACGTTATCCAACCTACATTCGCAAAGTTGCAATAAAATTTCACCAGTAATACCTTTACTGCTTGATGCTTTTTTAAACAAGTTAGAAAATTGTCTTTCCAAAATACCATAAGTATATTTTGCTTTTTGTTTTTCTGTCAACTGAATAGAGTATTCAGATTTTTTTCCTCTACGACGGTTAGCGCCGTGTTGGCCTGGAGGAAAATTTCTTTTTTCAAAAGATTTATCTTCTCCAAAAATTGCTTCTCCGAATTTACGGGCAATTTTAGTTTTTGGTCCTGTATATCTTGCCATTTCTAATTATTTATGATAGGGATTATGAATTAAGGCTAATCCTTCGATAATCTTACAAAATCCTATCGGTTAAAATTTAATTTAATTATACTCTTCTTCTTTTCGGTGGTCGACAACCATTGTGTGGCAATGGAGTAACATCGATAATTTCTGACACTTCAATTCCTAAATTGTGAATTGATCTGATGGCAGATTCTCTTCCGTTACCTGGTCCTTTCACATACACTTTTACTTTTCTCATTCCTGCTTCATGTGCTACTTTACCACAATCTTCAGCAGCCAATTGCGCAGCGTAAGGTGTGTTCTTTTTAGAACCTCTAAATCCCATTTTCCCTGCTGATGACCAAGAAATTACATCACCTTTTTTATTGGTAAGCGATATAATAATATTGTTAAAAGAAGCCGTAATATGTGCTTGACCAACTGCCTCAACAATAACTTTGCGTTTTTTTGTACTTGCTTTCGCCATAATATTTTAGTTATTATTTAGTTGCTTTTTTCTTATTAGCTACAGTTTTTCTCTTTCCTTTTCGAGTTCTGGAATTGTTTTTAGTTCTTTGTCCTCTTAAAGGCAATCCAGATCTGTGACGAATACCTCTATAGCATCCAATATCCATTAAACGTTTAATGTGCAATTGAATTTCTGAACGCAATTCTCCTTCAATATTGTAGGTTCCTACTTGTTCTCTAATTCCGTGAATTTCATCGTCAGTCCAATCCTGAACTTTCGTGCTTTCATTAACTTTTGCATTTGCCAAAATTTCTTTAGCTCTGCTGTTCCCAATACCAAAAATATAGGTTAAGGCAATAACACCTCTTTTATTTTTTGGAATATCAATACCTGCTATTCTTGCCATAATTATCCTTGTCTTTGTTTAAATCTAGGATTCTTTTTATTGATTACATATAATGTGCCCTTTCGACGCACTATTTTGCAGTCGGCACTCCTCTTTTTTACTGATGTTCTAACTCTCATCGTTAATACTTTAATATCTGTAAGTAATTCTTGCTTTTGTTAAATCGTACGGACTCATTTCCAGTTTAACTTTATCACCGGGCAATAATTTTATATAATGCATTCGCATTTTACCTGAAATATGAGCTGTAACTATATGTCCATTTTCCAACTCTACACGAAACATGGCATTAGACAAAGCTTCTGTAATTGATCCGTCTTGTTGTATTGCTGGTTGTTTTGCCATTATGCTATTGCTTTTCTTTTTGTTCCCTTTTTCATTAATCCATCATAATGACGGTTTAATAAATGAGAGTTAATTTGTTGAATGGTATCAATTGCGACACCCACCATAATTAACAAAGATGTACCTCCATAAAATAATGCCCAGGATTGGGTTAATCCAAAATTAATAACTAATGCTGGCAATATTGCCACAACAGCTAAAAATAAAGATCCCGGGAATGTAATTAATGATAATATTCTATCAAGCAATTCACCGGTATCCTTTCCAGGTCTGATTCCAGGAATAAATCCACCACTTCTTTTTAAATCGTCAGCCATTTTATTAGTTGGAATTGTAATTGCGGTATAAAAATAGCTAAACACTATAATTAAGAAAGCAAATAACATATTATACCAAAATCCAAACATGTTTGAAAATTCTATACCTATGGTTTTTATGGTATCATTTGATGAACTTGACATTAAAGCCGGGGCAAACATAATTGCCTGTGCAAAAATGATTGGCATAACACCAGATGAATTTAATTTCAAAGGAATATAATCTCTGGCACCGGATACATTTTTAATGTTTCCAGCTACCGTTTTTCTAGCATATTGAACAGCAATTCTTCGAACTGCAGTAACCAAATACACACAAATAAGAATTACCAGTAGCCAAACAATTACTTCAATTAAAATCATAATCAATCCACCATTGGAGGCCGTAACTTTCGAAACAACCTCTTGTATAAAGGCTCCTGGAAAACGAGCAATAATACCAATCATAATTAATAATGAAATACCGTTCCCAATTCCTTTATCGGTTATTTTTTCACCAAGCCACATTGCAAAAACAGTACCTGATGTTAACACAACCATTGAAGTGATCCAAAACATAGTTCCACTAATGTAGAATGCTGATGACGGGATTAATTGATAAATATTGGTAATATAAGCTGGCCCTTGAACCATAGTAATTGCAATTGTTAACCAACGCGTAATTTGATTTATTTTTTTTCTACCGCTTTCACCATCCTTTTGAAGTTTTTGCAAATAAGGAACAGCAATTCCCATCAACTGAACAACAATAGAAGCTGAAATATAAGGCATAATACCCAATGCCACTACGGATGCTCTAGCAAAAGCGCCACCGGTAAACATGTCCAATAAACTTAAAATTCCACCGCCACTTGTTTGATTTTTAAGTGCTGCTTGCGCAACCGTGATATCAATACCCGGAAGAGGAACTTGAGCTGCAAAACGATAAATTGCCATAAATCCAAGTGTCAATAGTATCTTATTTCTAAGATCTTCAATTGTCCAAATGTCTTTAATGGTTTGAATAAACTTTTTCATCTATTATCGAATTATAACATTTCTATTGAACCACCTGCATTTTCAATTGCAGCTTTTGCAGTGGTAGTAAATTTATGAACAGTTACATTTAATTTCGCTTTTAACTCACCATTTCCTAATATTTTTACCAAGTCATTTTTACGGGCCAAACGATTTTCAATTAAAATATCCATAGTTACGGTATCAGTGATTTTATTATTATCAACCAATTCTTGCAACTTATGTAAGTTTACACCTACATATTCCTTACGGTTTATATTTTTAAAACCAAATTTGGGAACACGTCTTTGCAAAGGCATTTGACCACCTTCAAAACCTACTTTTCTAGAATATCCTGAACGAGATTTAGCACCTTTATTCCCTTTTGTGGCTGTACCACCTTTTCCGGAACCTTGTCCTCTACCTAAACGTTTACCTTGTGTTTTAACTGATCCTTCAGCAGGCTTTAAGTTATTTAATGTCATCACTTTATAAATATTATTTAATTTCTTCAACAGAAACTAAGTGTTTAACTTTATGTACCATTCCAAGAATCGCTGGGGTTGCATCGTGTTCAACAACCTGATTCATCTTTTTCAAACCAAGCGCCTCAAGGGTTCTTTTTTGTCTTTGAGGACGTCTAATTTTACTTCTTACTTGGGTTACTTTTATTTTTGCCATCGTCTTCTTGATTTATCCGTTAAATACTTTTTCCAAAGAAATTCCTCTTTCTTTAGCAATCATACTGGCGCTACGAAGTTGCAATAACGCATCAAACGTTGCTTTAACAACATTATGGGCGTTAGATGAGCCTTGTGATTTTGAAAGCACATCTTGAACACCAAGAGATTCAAGTACTGCACGTACTGAACCACCAGCTATAACACCGGTACCATGAGTAGCCGGTTTTAAAAATACTTTAGCTCCACCATACTTGCCTTTTTGTTCATGAGGCAATGTTTGTTTTAAAATTGGAATTCTAATTAAATTTTTCTTTGCGTCTTCAATTGCTTTTGCAATTGCTGAAGCCACATCTTTAGATTTACCCAATCCGTGTCCAACAACACCATTTCCGTCTCCAACTACAACAATAGCCGAAAAACCAAATGCTCTTCCTCCTTTAGTCACTTTGGTAACTCTGTTAACGCCAACTAAACGATCTTTCAGTTCTAACCCGCTAGGTTT
>JBAZGP010000017.1:0-4839 GCA_041652835.1 Lutibacter sp.
TTAACTTTTTAAAATTTACTGGTTAAAGAACTCATCAGTAATATACATTTCTTTACTAAACTTATTAATTTGTTTAATTTCTTTGTCATCTTTTAAATTAGCAAAAGATGCTTTCTTTAAAGTCGATTTTGCAGAAACACCTCTAATATCATTAAGTGTCGTTTTTAAAACAATTTCATTTTCATCACCAAAAGGTAAAATATTTTCCCAATAACGCCATTCCTCAACTTCAATATCAGGCAAGAACCCTTGTGTGTAATCACTTTGATTCAATTTATTGTAGATTTGAAATACAATGGGTTGCATAGCATTTAGATGAGCTGGATTTGCCGATGACTCGCTTGTGTAATCTGATGAAGGGGA
Source organism: Lutibacter sp. (assembly GCA_041652835.1). Lineage (GTDB taxonomy): Bacteria > Bacteroidota > Bacteroidia > Flavobacteriales > Flavobacteriaceae > Lutibacter. The sequence continues at coordinate 364 of JBAZGP010000017.1, forward strand.
GTCATATAACGTTATTGATCCAACATTTTTACCATAAGTGGTGGTTCCTATAACTTTAACCGGCATAAATGGTTTTAAGCCGTTGATAATCATTTCACTGGCAGAAGCTGTGCTTCCTGAAGCTAGTACATATAACCGAGAAATACCAGTTAATCTATTTATAGTCTCTGTACTGGTTTTAGTGCCGAAGGCATCATATACATTTAACGTGTTTTGAAAAGTGTAAGAACCACTCTCATCGGAATGTTTTGTATTAAAGGTTAATTTCGCAAAGGTTTCTGTACCTGCGCTTGCATCAATCATACTTGCTAAGTAGGCTGAAGTTAATACAGAGCCACCTCCATTAATACGTAAATCTAAAATGAGCTCATTAACACCTTCACTTTTAAATGTAGCAAAAGCAGCATTAAGTTCATCATTATATGAAGATATAAATCCATTATACGATAAATAACCTACTTTTTTGCCATTTACATTATCAAAGATTTTAATAACATTTACAGGATTATCAGAATACTCAGTTGGAGTAACTGAATATGTGTTCTTTTCAGTTAAAACTCCTTCACTTACTGTTGAAACTCTAATATCTATAGTATTACCACTATATAATTTATTAATGACTGGAGCGTAGTTATTTTCATCCATTACTTGGTTGTCAATAGCATTGATAATGTCACCTCTTCTAATTCCAGCAGCGTAAGCAGGTGATTTTGGAGAAACATATTGTGCATAAATAATTACTTGATTATTTCCAATTCCAATTGGAGCAGAACGGGTGATACCCGTTGAAACTGAAATCCCTTGAAATTCTTTTAGTTGTTCTACATAATCATCAACAAACCAAGAGAATCTGTCAGTGGTTCCTTCTTGAAAAAGCAAACTGTAAAATAAAGCTTCTGGTTTAGAATATCCATTTAAATAAGCGTTATAGGCATTCCAGTCATCATCTTTGGTGTTTGCCAAATTGGGAACATCACGTTGCCAATTGTACCAAGAATTCATTCCCTTCCAAACAAAATCGTTTATTGGATTGTCTAAACCTTTTGTTACTGGAGGGGTGGGTGTGGGGTCATCATTATCATGACAACTGACAAACGCAATGCTTATTAAAAAATAGATTATTAGTAAATAGCTAACTTTTTTCATACTTAAGATATTAGATATTATTTTAAATTTGGATTGCAAGGTATTAAAATTTCTCAAAAAAATAATATCTGCTGTTACAAAAACGTAACTTGCTCGTCATAATTGTAACAACATCAAAAAAAGTTTTAACAACCAAACTTAAAATGGAGCAATCAGAATTTTTAAAAACGGTAATGCCTTTTAAAGATAAAGTGTTTCGGTTAGCGAAAAGGTTACTGGTTTCCACAGAAGAAGCTGAGGACGCAACTCAGGAACTCTATTTTAAGTTGTGGAAAAACAAATCGAAATTAAAAGAGTACAACAGTATTGAAGCTTTTGCAATGACCATGACAAAGAATTATTGTTTTGACCGATTAAAATCGAAACAGGCAAGTAATTTATCTTTGGTTCACAGTAACTATAAAGAGAGTGGAACGTCTTTACAAAAAAGGGTAGAATTAAATGACAGCGTAAGTTTGGTTCATAAGTTGATAGAGAACCTACCAGAACAACAAAAATTAATTATACAGCTTAGAGATATTGAACAATATGAATTTGATGAAATTGCCGAAATGTTGGATATGCAGCCAACGGCTATAAGGGTTTCCTTATCCAGAGCACGAAAAACAATTAGAGAACAATTAATAAAACAACACAATTATGGAATTAGTTAATGTAGAAAAGTTATTGGAAAAATACCTGAACGCTGAGACGACTATTGTTGAAGAAAATAAACTAAAGGCCTATTTTTCAGGAGCTAATGTAGCGCCAAATTTAGAAGATTACCGAGCGATGTTCGGCTATTTTTCAGCTAATAAAAATGAGAAATTTACAAAAACCATTCAATTAAAAAGTCAAAACAGGAATTGGAAATGGTTATCTGTAGCGGCCTCAATAGTTTTATTGGTAAGTGTGTACACAGGATATCAAAAAAACCAACAAGTAAAAGCCGAAAAAGTTTATAATGAAACATTATTTGCTTTCAACCTGCTTTCGGCAAATTTAAACAAAGGAACTGTGGCAATTTCAGGATTGCAAGAGTTTGAAACCACAACAAATAAAGTTTTTAAACAACCTAAATACTAAAAAAAATGAAAAAAATAATTTTTATAATCGCCCTTGCCATTTTGCCATTCACAAATTATGCGCAAATTTCAAACTTCGACAAGTTTGAAGATATGGATGACGTTACCTCAGTAATCGTAAATAAAGAAGCTTTTAAAATGCTAAGTAAATTTAAAGGTAGCAGCCCAGAAGCGAAGGCTTATGCTGAGATGGTTCAAAACTTGGAATCCCTAAAAGTTTTTACTACGGAAAACACAGCAATAGCCAATCAAATGGAAGAAGTAGTTTCAAAATATTTGAAAACTTCAAAACTTGTTGAGTTTATGCGCGTAAAAGATAAAGATGCCAATGTTAAAATTTATATTCGCCCAGGAAAAGATGACAACCATGTAAGTGAATTGTTAATGTTTGTGAATGATTTAACAAATAAAGTCAACAAACAAACTGTTGTATTGTCTTTAACCGGTGAAATTGACTTAAATAAAATTTCTGAAATTACAGATGCCCATATTCCAAATAGCGGCAAGCAACTAAAAAATAAATAAACAACACCATGAAAACGTTTTTAAAAATTTCAATGGTTGCTTTTGCGATCTTAGTAGTAACAACTGCTTGTAATACTGCACCTTCTTTACAAAAATATTATGTTGACAGTAAAGAAAATAATGAATTTATCTCTATTGATTTGCCTTCAAACATTATAAAGTTGAAAGATGGAGATGTTTCCGAAGATGTTAAAAAGACATTGGAAAGCATTAAAAAAATCAATTTTTTAGCCTTGCAAATAACCGATACAAATCAAGAATTGTTCAAAACTGAAGAGGAAAAAGTTAAAGAAATTTTGAAAAACCCTAAATACAAACAATTGGGTCGCATGAAATCAGCAAAAGGAAATGTAACGGTGAATTATTTGGGTGATGAAGATGCTATTGATGAAGTGGTGATTTTTGGTTCTGATGATCAAAGAGGATTTGCACTTATTAGGGTTGTTGGAGAAAATATGAATCCTACAGAAATTTTTAGTCTGGCTCAAAAAATTAAACTCGATGGTGATTCACAACAACTTAAACAATTGGAAGGTTTGTTTAGCAGTTTAAAATAATATTCATTCTAATATAAAAATAAAAAGCCATACCCCCAAAAAGTATGGCTTTTTAACTATCTGTTAACTACTTAAAAGGAATAAATCCCTATTTTTGTTTTCTTAAATTTTATACGTCTCAAATGAAAAAAATTCTAATTGCACTCATCTTATTGTTTTCAATAATTCTTAACGCTCAGGATAAAATTTATCAGGGTGAAAGGGAAAAAATAAATGATTTGGTTCACACCAAGTTAAAAGTAGATTTCAACTTCGAAAAAAGTCAGTTAAACGGCGAAGCTTGGGTTACGTTAACCCCTCATTTTTATGCGGTAAACAAAGTTGCTTTAGATGCCAAATCATTTAGCATCCATGAAGTAAAAGTAAATAATGTAAAAGCCAGCTATAATTATTCCGATGATGAATTAACCATAGAACTTGGCAAAACCTATAAAAAAGGGGAGGAATACACTGTTTACATAAAATATACTGCCAAACCGGAAGAAGTTAAACAAAAAGGAAGTGCGAGTATTACCGATGCAAAAGGTTTGTATTTTATAGATCCAAAAGGAGAAGATCCAAATAAACCAACACAAGTTTGGACTCAGGGTGAAACAGAATCTAACAGTTGTTGGTTTCCTACCATAGATTCTCCAAACCAAAAAACAAGTCAGGAAATTTATATGACTGTTCCAGATAAGTTTGTTACACTTTCAAACGGAACCTTAAAAAGTCAAACAAAAAATGCAAACGGCACAAGAACCGATTATTGGAAAATGGATCAAAAACATGCGCCATATTTGGTTTTTATTGGTGCTGGAGAATTTAGTATTGTAAAAGACTCTTGGAACGGATTGGAAGTTAATTATTATGTTGAACCGGCTTATGAAAAAGAAGCCAAAGCCATTTTTGGGAACACTCCTGAAATGATTACTTTTTATTCCAATATAACCGGTATTCCATTTCCTTGGGATAAATATAGCCAAATTGTGGTTAGAGATTATGTAAGTGGTGCTATGGAAAATACAACTGCTGTAGTTCACGCTGAAGATGCGCAACAAAAAAAAGGACAATTAATTGATAATAATGAATGGGAAAGCACCATTGCGCATGAATTATTTCATCATTGGTTTGGTGATTTGGTAACTACTGAAAGCTGGTCTAATTTAACCGTAAACGAGTCATTTGCAACCTATAGTGTTTAC
>JBAZGP010000017.1:4849-21763 GCA_041652835.1 Lutibacter sp.
TGGAAAAGACAAGGCTGATGCAAATATGTATGAAGATGTTCAAACCTATATGACAAGCGAAAGTGATGATAAAGATTTGGTACGTTTTTATTATTTGGACAGGGAAGATATGTTTGATACGGTAAGTTATCAAAAAGGAAATGCCATCTTACACATGCTTCGAGATGTTTTAGGAGATGAAGCTTTTTTTCAAGGAATGAACACCTATTTAACAGAGCATAAATATGGAACAGCAGAAGCCCAGGATCTTCGTTTGGCATTTGAAAAAGTAAGTGGAAAAGATTTAAACTGGTTTTTTAATCAGTGGTATTATGGAAACGGTCATATAAAAATGAATGTAACTTATGATTACAACACCATCAACAAAACAGTTACTGTTAATATAAATCAGAAAGGAAATACCTTTAAATTTCCCTTATCTATTGATATTTATGAAGAAGGAAGAAAAACAAGTCATAATGTTTGGGTTGAAAATGCGCAAAATTCATTTACATTCTCATTTAACAAGTTGCCTAAATTAATTAATATCGATGCAAAACATGTGTTGTTGGCAGAAATTGCTGACAAAAAGACTTTGGAGGAATATATTTACCAATTTAACAATGCGCCACATTATTTAGACAGAAGGTTGTCTTTGGAAGAAATTTCAAAAAACCAATCAAATAAAGAAGCTTTTAATACTTTAATTAAGGCGCTTAACGATCCTTATTATGAAATTAGAGTTTTAGCATTGGAAAATATTGATTTATTTCAGAAATACAATAAAAAAGAAGCCATTGACAAAATAGTGAGTTTGGCGCAATCTGATCCAAAAACATTGGTGCAGGCTGCTGCTCTAAACGTACTTGGCAAATTAGTTGACCCTGTATATAAGCCGCTCTTTGAAAAGGGAATAAATAGTGAAAGCTATGCTATTATTGGAAGTTCATTGAGGTCTTTATACTTAATTGATAAACAAGCAGCTATTACAAAGGTAAATTCATTAAGTGAAGACACTAAAAATTATTTGGCTGATGCCATTACCACTATTTATATTAATGAGAAGGATAAAACAAAGCTTCCATTTATTGCAAATCATCTTTTGAAGGGAATGTTTTTGACTGAAGATAAAAGAACCCAACAAACTTATGGAGAAGCATTTAAATGGATTTCAGAAAGTGATAATGTAGAGGCAATAACAAACCTAACAAACGATTTTGTAAAATTGGGATTGCGATATAAAAAGTACAATTTCGATAAAATGGGTGTAAATGTGCTGAATCAATTGGTTCAAGCGCAACAGCAATCGCAAAATAGCAATAAAAATGAGCTGATTCTCATCTTAAAAACAGGGATAGCAAAATTAATTGAATAAAAATTGATCTAAAAGTTAATAAAAAGCTTCTGTTTTTACAGAGGCTTTTTTTATGACGTATAATTTTTAAAAGTACCATTGCTATAAAAAATAACGATTCGCTCAATTTCCTGGTCTAAATTATCATTGGCAACAGGCTTTATTAATGGTTTTGTTTCTTCTTTTTTTGTTTCAGGCTCTTTGACTACAGAAAATAGTGTAGGGGCAGACTCTTGAATTTCAACCTTCTTAGGAAAATGTCCAACACCATTTAATAGCCAATACAACTCAACTTCAGGAAAGGCTTTTAAAATCTTCAATACAAATTCCAGACTGGGTTTATTTCTTCCAGAAAGAATATGAGAAATACTTGAGCGTTGCACTTCAATCTTTTCGGCCAATATTGCAGCAGATATATCATAATAATTCATGAGAATATTTAATCGTTTCGCAAATTGTTCAATGTTTACCATTGTAAATTATATTTTAATTACAAATGTAACTATTTTAATATTAATAAGCAAATTTCATCTATAATTTGGTTAAATAATCACTATTTTTATGGAAGTTATAGTTTATATTGCTATACATAATCGATAGATTTACAGTATATTACAAATTACTTATCAATCTTTACTATAGCTAACGTAAAGAGAGGGAGATAAGTTGTTATTTTTAATTAGAAAGAGGTTACAATTGTATATTTGTACATTATTAACGATGTTTACAAATGTAAACAAGCTATTATTTACATTTGTAACATGAATTTAATCAGTATAAAAACAATACAACATTGGTACGTTGAGAATTTTGAAAAAAATTTGAAAGGACGAAGGATTTTATTTAAAGACATAGCTCCTTTACTACAAAATTTGTCCTCAAAATTCAAAAAAGAAATTTTAGGCTACTCAGAAAATAATATTCCTATTCACAAAATTTCAATTGGAAATGGAAAAACCAAAATTTTAATTTGGTCTCAAATGCATGGAAACGAAAGTACCGGAACAAAAGCCTTGTTCGACCTTTTTAATTTTTTTGAAAAACCTGGTGATGAACTCTCAACTGTTATGGAAACCATCCTATCAAATTGCACTATTCAGTTTATTCCCTTGTTAAATCCTGACGGTGCCATTAAATTTACGAGAGAAAACGCAAACAATATCGATTTAAATCGTGATGCCGTTGAGCAAAAAGCGGTTGAAAGTAGGTTGCTTCGTTCTGTTTTAGACATTTTTAATCCAAAATTTTGTTTTAACCTGCACGATCAGCGTTCTATTTTTAATGTTGAAGGCACTAAAAACCCAGCAACAATTTCATTTTTGGCGCCTTCAGAAGATATTGAACGAACAGTTTCAGAAGGACGCAAGGAAACGATGAGTATTATTGTGGCTATGAATAAGTTATTGCAACAAGTTATCCCAAATCAGGTTGGACGTTATACCGATGAATTTTATCCGACAGCAACTGGTGATAATTTTCAGAAACTTGGCCATAACACCATATTAATAGAAGCAGGACATTTTAAAGACGATTACCAAAGAGAAATTACCCGGAAATATAATTTTTACGCCCTTTTACAAGGACTCTATTCTATTGCGACAGAAAAAAAATACGACAATTATAAACCATACCATGATATCCCCAACAATGATACTAAGTTTTTAGATATCATTTATAAAAATATAAAAACTGCTGAAAATAATAGTATTCAAATTGTTGATCTTGGTATTCAACTAAAATTCAAAGTCATAGACTCAGAACTTATAATGTACAAACACATTGAAAAAGTGGGGGATTTATCAGATTATTATTCGTATAACCATATAAATGCAGAAAATTTAGATATTAAGGAATTAGAATTGTCAAATTCATAAATATATTAGGTATTTATCGGTTTTTTTTTAATAAATTTGTACTTTATTTTTTTATCTTAAACAAAAGTAGTTATATGAAAAAATTTATACTTGATGAAGTTGATCATCAAATATTAGATATTCTTATCGAAAACGCAAGAACACCATTTACGGATATAGCTAAAAAATTAGTAGTTTCCGCGGGAACAATCCATGTAAGGGTTAAAAAGATGGAAGACGAAGGAATTATTAAAGGATCTACCTTAACGCTTGATTATGAAAAAATGGGGTATTCTTTTATTTCACACGTTGGTATTTATTTGGATAAAACCTCGAAAACGAAACAGGTAATCAGCGAGTTAAAGAAAATTCCGAATATTACCATTGCTTATATCACAGCAGGAAAATATAATGTTTTCTGTAAAATAAGAGCAAAAGACACTACACACGCAAAAGAAATAATTTTTGAAATTGACGATATCGACGGCGTTTCAAGAACTGAGACAATGATTTCTTTGGAAGAAAGTATTAACGATAAAACACGTCTAATGCATTCCATTTTTAGGGAAGTATAATTGAAACCAAATAGATGAAAATGCCTTATTATTTTTATAATAAGGTATTTTTGTTTTATGGCATTATTAGTATCTTTGGTAAAATTATTCATTTTTAATGGACACAATCAGCAATACAATTGGTAAAATGGTTTACAATCGAGAAAATTACACAAATAAACAATTAGTTGATTTATACAAACACCTTTTAAGGCCCAGATTAATAGAAGATAAAATGTTAGTGCTATTGCGTCAGGGAAAAATTTCCAAATGGTTTTCGGGAATTGGACAGGAAGCCATTTCTGTTGGGGTTACCGAAGCCTTAAATTTTGACGAGTATATATTGCCGATGCATAGAAATTTAGGGGTTTTCACTTCAAGAAACATACCGTTACACAGATTATTTTCGCAATGGCAGGGTAAAAAAAGCGGATTTAGCAAAGGCAGGGAACGCTCATTTCATTTTGGAACGCAAGAATATAAAATTATTGGGATGATTTCTCATTTAGGCCCACAATTTGGAATCGCAAATGGCATTTCATTGGCTGATTTACTAAAAAAAGAATCCAAAGTTACAGCAGTTTTTTCTGGTGAAGGTGGTACCAGTGAAGGTGATTTTCATGAAGCTTTAAACGTGGCTTCCGTGTGGAATTTACCAGTGCTTTTTTGTATTGAAAATAATGGATACGGACTATCGACACCTATAAATCAGCAATTTAAATGTGAAAATATTGCAGATAGGGGAATTGGTTATGGAATGGAAAGTCATATTATAGACGGAAATAATATACTGGAAGTACATTCAAAAGTTAGTGAATTTGCAAAAAGCGTACGCGCAAATCCGCGTCCGATACTTCTTGAGTTTAAAACTTTTAGAATGCGTGGACATGAAGAAGCTAGTGGAATAAAATATATTCCGCAGGAATTGTTTGAAAAATGGGGAGAAAAAGATCCAATTAAAAATTATCAAGCATTTTTAAAAGCAGAAAATGTACTCTCCGATGAAATGGATACATTAATTAGGGAGGAAATTATTGATGAAATAAATGAACATTTAAAAATAGCTTCCGATGAAGAAGAGCTTTCTTCAACTGTTGATAATGAATTGGCCGATGTGTACAAACATCAAAATTACAGTGAAATAAAACCTTCAACAATTACTTCAAATATTCGTTTTATTGATGCTGTAGCTCAGGGATTAAGGCAAAGTATGGAACGCTTTGATAAACTGATTGTTATGGGACAGGATATTGCAGAATACGGTGGCGCTTTTAAAATTACTGATGGATTTTTAGCGCAATTTGGAGCTGACAGAATTCGAAATACGCCCATTTGTGAATCTACCATTATTGAATCGGCATACGGACTTTCCGTTAACGGATATAAAGCGGTAGTGGAATTACAATTTTCCGATTTTGTGACTTCTGGGTTTAATCCAGTAATTAATGTATTGGCAAAATCATTTTACCGTTGGAATCAAAATGCGGATGTTGTGTTGCGCATGCCTTGCGGCGCAGGCGTAGGAGCGGGACCTTTTCACAGTCAAACCAACGAAGCTTGGTTCACAAAAACTCCGGGATTAAAAGTGGTATATCCTGCATTTCCTTATGATGCAAAAGGTTTGTTGGCCACAGCAATTGAAGATGAAAATCCGGTGTTATTTTTTGAACATAAGGCATTGTATCGCTCTGTTTATCAAGATGTTCCAACAGACTATTATACAATTCCTTTTGGAAAGGCTTCTGTTTTAAACCATGGAAATGATCTTAGTATTATTACCTACGGTGCTGGCGTTCATTGGGCATTAAACGAAGTTAAAGAACAACAAATTTCTGCTGATATTATTGATTTAAGGACTTTACAACCGTTGGATACAGAAGCCATTTACAAATCGGTTAAAAAAACCGGCAAAGCTTTAATTTTGCATGAAGATACTTTGTTTGGAGGAATTGCATCAGATTTATCGGCGTTAATTACCGAAAATTGCTTCAACTATTTGGATGCTCCGGTTAAACGTGTAGGAAGCTTAGATACTCCGATACCTTTTGCCAAAAACTTAGAAGACCAATTTTTACCAAAGAACCGTTTGCGCAATGAAATAATTAACTTGTTAAATTACTAATCCTAAAAAACAAATCTGATTTTCATTATATAATTAAGGTTTATTTATAATATTTATCTGCAGACGTTTGACCTTTATTTCACTTTGTGGGATAAAATTGGCTATTTTATTTTCAAACAAACTTCCTCAAAAACAAACTGTAAAAGCACTTCAATTTAAAAATAAAAGTTTAAAGCGAAAATTAAGTACTATAATTGATATTTATCATTAACAATAATGATAAGCATCATTGTACTCATCATATTGCTAACATAATTTCGCACATGATAACCATTAAATCATTTGATTATGCCATTAGCAATGCTATCATTTCATATAGAAAAATTAAAATTTTCAAAAAAGTGAAGAAAAGAAAAAAATGATTGAAATCAGTTAATTTTCTTCTTAAACCTGAAAAGTAAATGTTTTTCGGATTCTTTAACTAAAACAAATAAAATGGAAACAAATCAATTGACTCAAAAAAAAGAATCATCAAACATTGAAATCAGTATCGGACGGTTACACACTAAAACTCAACAATGGATTTCAGAAATTGAATTTGTTAAAATTGAACAAAATTTTCTAAAGGAATTGCTTGCTGAATACATTATTGGATTATGTACTGTTGAAAATTATACACAGGCAAAGTTATTTTTAAATGGCATAACACATGAAACCAAATTGGGAAATAAACTAATGGAATCCTTTAAAGAGCACAAAATAAATTTGGCTTTGCTCTTGGAAAATATTCAATTAAAAAATGAAAATATATTTAGGAATAATCATAAACTTCTTAAAATAGAGGTTAGCAATTATATTGAAAACTTTAAATATATTAAAGAACAAGTATTTGAATTGGTTTTATCAATAATGAAACAAGAAAGGGAGAAAAAATTGCTTTCTAATTAAACCTAAAGTGATTATTCAAATATTTGTGATGCCGTTTTCAACTTTTAGTTCTTTGAAATTTTTGTAAAAATTAATAACAGACAACTTAGTAATGAATTGTGGACGTGACAATTATAAATGGTTGTAGGTTGGTAATTTAGTAGGGCACATCAGAAGTTTGGAATGAAATATAGTCATAATTAAATGTGCTTACAGAAAGTTTTGGAGCAGTATAGCTGCAAGAATTAAGGTTTGAAAACGATTTTTTAAAACTATTCCGTTTTCAATTTTTCAGTTTTTTGAGGTTTTGTATCGTTAATTTTAATAAAACGCATGTATTGTTTCGAGGTAACAATATAAGAGATACTATACAAGTTTGAAAATTATTTTTAAAATTGCTTTATGCCGTTTATGCAGGTATAATCAATAATGGGGTTCGATAATGCTTGATTCTATGGCCCTAAATTGTAAAAATATAAGGAAGAGAGAAAGAAAAGATTGAAATTTGAAAACGGTTTTTTAATTTATATCATTATAAAATCCCAATCAAAAATTTTAAAAATTTTATTCCAATCGTATGGTATAGAAGCATTTAAGCTAATATCTACCTTTGTTATTGGTTGAATAAAATGAAGTGAATAGGCATGCAAAAATAAATTTCCACAGCTGAATTCATTTTCAAACATTCTATTGTGGAATCGATCTCCATACTTGTAATCACCAACTATTGGATGATTTATTTTATTCATATGAATTCGAAGCTGATGCATTCTTCCGGTGGAAGGCGTTAATTTAACCAAACTGTAGCGTGAATTTTCATAAGGAATTACTGGAATATTTAAAAGTTTAGTATGTATGGGTTCGCACAAAGTTTCAGCATCTTTATACATTTTAGTATCGGGATTTTTTACAGGAGAATTCACTATTATTGGTAAATCCACAAATCCACGTACAATCCCCAAATAGATTTTCTGAATTTGATTGGAATTAAACAACTCCTGAAATAAAGAAACATTTTCTTTTTGTTTTGCCAATAATATAATTCCTGACGTTTTTCTGTCCAATCTGTGAATAGGATAAAAATTTAATCCAAATTGTATAAAAAGCAACTCTAACAACGTTTCCTCTTTAATGTTACGCGCATAATAGGAATTATGAATAAGCACATTGTTGGGTTTATTTACTATAATTATGTGTTGATCTTCAAAAAGGATTTCAATTTTCATGTTACAAATATACATTAATGAGAATGGTTTTCAATCCTTCAATAAAGACCAAAACAAAGTGTAATTTCCAAAAACATTAGCTAATTTAACACATATTTAGCATTCTGGATGTGTGAATTTTGTAAGTAATTAAAAAAAACATGTAACTTTATAACGGCTATTATTCCGTAAACTTGCAGTATAATTTAACCATTTAAAACAATAATAAAAATGAAAAAATTAATAGTATTTGTAATTTTGGCTTCCTTGGTCATTTCTTGTGGAACGCCAAAAACAGTTATTCAATCAAAAAAGGTAATTAAAGGATATTGGGCGTTAAGCCAAATCTCTTATAGTGAATCAGGAACATTTGACGTAACCTTATTCAATGACGTTTCCAAAGATTGTTTCGTAGGAAGCACTTGGCGTTTTATTCCAAATAACAATACTGGAATTTACACTATTAATGATGCACAATGTGCACCCGGCGATCGTAATTTCAATTTCACCATTCAGGAAATTGATGCCACAACCGGATATTATGATTTCTTATTGAAACCAACAGATGCAAAACATAAATCTGCAGACAATACGGGTTTCAGACTTCAACTAACTCAATTGACAGAAACAACCATGGTATGGGAACAAACTGTATCAGTAGACGGTAAACCATTTAAAATTAATATGAACTTTAATAAAATAAACGAATAATGAGAACATACTTTAAAAAATCAGCTTTAGTGGCTTTAGCCCTAATTCTTGTAGCAAGTTTAGGCAGTTGTGAATCAACTAAAAATGCAAACAGTACACAAAAAGGTGCAGTAATTGGAACTGCTGGAGGCGCTGTATTAGGTGCTATTATAGGAAATAATGCTGGTAAAGGTGGAAAAGGAGCATTGGGTGCAGTAATTGGCGGTGTTGTTGGTGGAGCTACAGGTGCACTTATTGGGAATAAAATGGACAAACAAGCCCAAAAAATTGAAGAAGAAATTCCAGGAGCTAAAGTTGAACGTATTGATGATGGTATTTTGGTAACATTCGATGAAAATAGTGGTGTTCATTTTGAAACTAATCTATATAATATCACTTCTTCTTCTGAAGTAATACTTGCCAAATTGGCAAATGTTTTGAAAGAATACCCTGACACAAATGTACTTGTGGTTGGACATACGGACAACACAGGTTCAGACACCTATAATATGGTACTTTCTGAAAAAAGAGCCTATGCTGTTACCAATTATTTTATTAAAAATAAGGGATTGAGTTCCAGTCGATTTACAACAACTTGGTTTGGTGAAGATGAACCGATTGCAGATAACAATACTGTTGAAGGACGCGCTAAAAACCGTAGGGTAAATGTAGCGATTGTTCCAAATGATAAAATGAAAGCAGATGCCAAAAAAGAGGCTGGCGAAAAATAATAATTATATAGTTCCAAAAAGACCCGAAATAATTTGTTTCGGGTTTTTTTATGGCTAAAAGTTAAAAGCCTTTGCTATTTAATTAAACTTTAAACTTTAAACTTTTTAACTTTCAAACTTTTCAACTTATAACTACCTTACAGCCCTAAAATTTTAAAGAAAGAATGCAGGGGATAATTGACAGCTTGGCACAATTCCATTTATCATGGCTAAACTGGTTTTTAGCATTTTTAGCAGCCTTTATCCTTGGCATGGGAAAAGCGGGAATAAAAGGACTTGGGGTTTTAATTGTTACTTTAATGGCCATATTATTTGGAGGAAAAACTTCCACAGGAATTTTAATTCCGTTAATGGTTGTTGCCGACATTTTGGCTGTTTTATATTATAACCGCCATACACAATGGAAATTTTTATTAAAAATATTGCCAACAATGGTTTTGGGGGTTCTGATAGGAGTGTGGTTTGGTAATGATATTTCAGAGAAATTATTTAAACAGGTCATGGCTATCTTTATTATTTTATCGGTGGTTATGATGGTTTGGATGGATCAGAAGAAAAATATGGCTGTCCCAAAACACTGGTTTTTTGCCAGCAGTATGGGACTTTTATCAGGAATAACTTCAATGATTGGCAACTTAGCAGGGTCATTTGCTGATATCTATTTTTTAGCGATTCGTTTGCCTAAAAACCAATTTATTGGTACAGCGGCCTGGTTATTTTTAATTATAAACGTATTTAAATTGCCTTTTCATATTTTTGTATGGAAAACTGTAACGCCTGAAAGTCTTCTATTGAATTTATTTTTGATTCCGGGAATTTTAATAGGTTTTTATAGCGGTGTAACGCTTGTCAAACTGTTAAACAATGAAATTTATCGTAAATTTATTATGATAGTAACAGCTTTTGGCGCTTTGTTAATGTTTTTTAGATAATTTAAAATTGAATACTCATGGAAGAACATTTTTTTCAGTGTCCGTATTGTTGGGAAGAAGTTTCTATATTATTGGATACCTCAGTTGACAATCAAACTTATATTGAAGATTGCGAAGTCTGTTGCAATCCGTTGGAATTTACTGTGAAATTTGAAGACGAACAGCTAATCAATTTTACGGTGCAACAATCTCAGTAAAAACTGTAATCAATTTGATCCAATAGCTTGTTTTAATTGCGAAATAGTTTGCATTCCGGATTGTCGCCAAGTTTGTTTTCCTTGCTTAAACACCACATAAGTAGGCACTCCCCGAACTTCATATTTGGCTGCTAATGACTGATTTGTATCAACATTAATTTTGATAATGCTAATCTTATCTTTTAATTCTCCTTTTAATTGTTTTAATACAGGATCCATATTTTTACACGGAGCACACCAATCTGCATAAAAATCGACTAAAACAGGAACTTCTTGATTGATTATGTCTTGAAATGACTTTTTCATTTAGCATGTATTTTAAAATATACTTAAAGTTACAAAATCAATAATAGTTGGTGCGTAAATTAATTGAAAAGTTTGTTTTGTTACAAGGCAATCGGCGCTATTTAACAAAAAATTAAATTAATAGGAGGGAAGCACCTTCTATTTTTATCAAAGGTATAAACGGATTTAAATTTGATGTTCAATAATAGGTAGATTTATCTTTTTTCCATATACTTTTAAATAAGCCAGCACAAGAAGTGACAATGAACTGCAAGCTAAAAAACCATAAAATACAGGTAAAGCCGTATCGGAAACGAATCTGCCAATAAAAGTACTCAGAGGAACAGCCATCATTGTTGAAATAAATCCTGTAATTGCCGCGCCAATCCCCGCAATATGGCCAACAGGTTCCATCGCCAAAGCATTTAAATTTCCAAATAAAAATCCGATAGAAAAAAATTGCATTCCGAAGAAAGCTAACAAAATACCAACACTTGGGTTTGCTTTACCGTGAAATAATAAAATGTAAACTAAAGAAACGCTAAAAAAACCAATAAGTGCAGTGGTCACCATTTTTTCCATTCCGAATCTTATAACAAAGGTTCCGTTTAAAAAAGTTGCAGAACCAATGGCTATCGCCAATCCAGCAAATATATACGGAAACTGTTCTTTTAATTCATATTGAATCTGAAAAATTTGTTGGGCAGTGCTTAAATAAACCATAAAGGAACCCATTACAAAACCGGCAATAATGGTAAAACCAATTGTTCTTTTGGCGTTCATAATTTCTTTGAAACCCTTTATAAAAATACGATTTGTAAATTTTACGCGGTGTGCTTTGGATAAAGTTTCAGGTTGTCTTTTCCAAAACCAAAACGATATTAACAGACTGATTATAAGTTGTATATAAAATATTGCCTGCCAATTATAGTGGTCCAGCACAAATTTACCCAGAGCAGGAGCAACGATAGGCACAAAAATAAATACAACCGTAATAAACGACATAATACGTGCCATATAATCGCCACTATAGGAATCACGAACCATAGCAATACTTATAGTTCTTGGTGCTGAAAGTCCGATTCCCTGCAAAATCCTTCCTGCAATCATCATTTCCAAACTTACTGAATAAACACAGATAAAACTGGCAATGATAAACAAGCTAAAACCAATATAAACAACGGGTTTTCTGCCTAAACTATCCGATATTGGACCAAAAAATAACGAGCCGAGACCAAGACCCAAGAAAATCATAGTTATTAATAACTGATTGTCAACAACTTGAGTTATTCCAATAGAAATTCCAATATCTTCTAAAGCAGGCAATAATCCGTCTATTGCCAATGCAACAACAGACATCAACGATGCCATTAATGCTATAAATTCAAATTGGGAGGGTGTCTTTTTTTGCATTGTGCAAATGTAGAGAAATTGGATTATGATTGGGTGACATTTTAATAGTTAAAATTGATTTATAAATAAGAATTTGTAATTTGCAGGGTATAAAAACAGCTTATATGAACATAAAATCCTTAGAAGAAAATATTAAAGGAATTGATATTTATATTTTGGATCAGATTTTAAAAGATCGCTATCAACCAGAAACTCAAATTTTAGATGCCGGTTGCGGAAATGGCCGAAATTTAAAATGGTTTTATCGAGCTGGTTTTAAAATTTATGGAATTGATCCAGATATGGAACGAGTAAAACAGTGTAAAAAATATATCAACTTCAACGAGAAAATTTTATTCGAGCAACTATAGAAGAAATGCCTTATGAATCAAATAGTTTCGACCATGTAATTTGCAATGCAGTATTGCATTTTGCCGAAGATTTAAGCCATTTTTACAACATGTTTGGAGAATTGCTTAGAATATTGAAACCTCAGGGAACTTTATTTATACGAGTAGCTTCAAATTTTGGAATAGAAAACCAGGTTAAATTAATAGGTGATGGTATTTACAAATTGCCTGATGGCTCGGCGCTGTTTTTATTAACACAGAAGATTCTTGAAGAAATACATATAAAATACAGCTTCTCATTATTAGAAAATGTAAAAACAACCATAGTCCATAATCAGCGTTGTATGACTACATTGGTAATTCAAAAAGAGTAGTAATAGGTAAGGGATTTAAATTAATGGTTGTTTGTAGTTCTAAATATTCTATTTAACATAATATAAATTATAGAACAATTATATTGTTATTTCTGTATAGCCGTTTTTCAGGCAAATATTAGTATTTCAAAAAAAATACTAATATTCACGAACTCAATAAAAAATATAAAAGCTGTGAGTAACTTACACATAATTATAGATATAGTGCCTTTAGGTCTATATCGTTAATAAATCGACTTTTGAAGATTCGTGAACTCCCATTTATAAAATATATACAACGTGAACAATTAAAAGAAATTATGGCTTATTTAGTACTTTGGTCAAGAAAGTTTCAAATACGCGATTCTCAGTAAACAGTATTCGGACTAAATTTGTAATTATAATTTGCCATTATGTTAAATTGCCGCTTGCCAACGCTTTATTGTTTTGTAACACAAATGCGATAGCATTCACGAGTTCAAATAAAAACAAATAACAAACAAAACGAGTAATTTGCAGCCGCTTGCCAACTCCAAAAAAAACAAACCTTTTAGTTTCGTAATAATGTTTTTAATATTATAGAAACTTCACGTTCTAAAAGTTTTCAGAATGTTTTCGTTAAGTTGGAGCAACAGTTTAAAATTACTGTGCCAGATAATTTCTAAACACTTGCTTTAATTTAGTTCCAAAGATACTTTCTTTCGTTTTTATGCATCAAAATAAATCCATAAAAGAAAATGATTGCCTAGCCCAAAGTTTTTAGATCATTTAAATATTAAAATCTATTTAACATAATGAAAACTAAATTAACAAATCATAAATGTTACTTGGAGGAAACAACAAATTTAGGCTGTTTGGCTTTATTTTAAATAGCGGCCCCTTTTCTACAACAATTCCTTTTGAATTTCTTTTAATCAAATGGTCTAAAGTTATTATACCTTGTTCCAAAAGAATATCAAATTGGGATACAATTGGTTTTCTTGTATGTTCAACTTTTTTGTACTGAAAATACTCTTTTCCATCATCATAAAGACTTTCTGCGGAAACCCAAAATGTCTCTTTATGTTTTTCAAGTAATCTATTATGTAATTTATCTAATGTCCATACCACGAAATCCCCTACTCTTTTATCATTTGAGTTTTCAATAAGTTGATTAAAATCATAATCCACTTTTAATGATAAGCCTTGCGAATTAGTAGTTATTCCAGAAACTGTACAATACAATTTAAAATCTTCTTCTCTCCAATATCCAAATGCATCCAAAATATCTGAAGAACTTTTAAACTTACTCAATTTCCAATCCGGAACTTGAGCAAACAAATTTTTCCTATTGCCTTTCTTTTCTCTAAAAGATTTTAATTCAATGCCTTTGTAATCAGGCAATTTTGAGGAATTAATACCAATTCCTAGAGCTTTTTCTAAAGTTCGTCCAACTGAAGTATCAGCATTAAGCATCGATAAAATTGGTTTTCCTTTAGCAAGATTTATTAACATATTTAATAACTCTTTTGAAACAGCATTTTCAATATAGTTAATCTCTTCGATTAATTCCTTCAATGGATTAATAATAGATGAATCAATCAGTTGTTCAACAGGTAATTGAGTTAAATTAAGAACATGAATTACACCTTCAAAACAAATTAACGCAAGAATATCATTGGGATTGGAATATTTTGTTAAACCCGTAAACCAAATTCTTGGATCACCTTTTTTTGTTATTGGTCTGTATAAAGATGCTTTGGATTTTAAAACTGAATCTGCTTCATAAATTAAGGCGTCAATAATTACTTTATTTTCAGGACCTTGCGTTTGTAAATTATAATCGTGAAAATTATTTGCCTTTAGGTAATTTCTAACTGTACCTGTTGCATCCATTATGGATTTTTTCAAGCCAGTTTCTGTAGGTTCAATTAAAGTTAATGAGATTGAGTTTTCAGTTAGAACTTTTAGTTTTTCCTCTTCTTGATTGGTTAATAATCTCATTTAATATTTTTTAAAATTTCTGTAGCAACTGCTCTTGCTAAAAGAGGCGGAACTGCATTACCCACTAACGTATATTGCGGAACTTCGGTTTTTCTGTTGTTTCCACCTGTTGAGCGCTTTCCTTGAAAAACGAAAGAGTCATCAAAAGATTGTAATCTAGCCATTTCTCTAACAGTCAAAGCTCTTGGTGTATTATAATGAATATAATCATCTGCAATTGTCATAACTGTTGGGCTTTGAGCGTGTGGATTAAGTACATTATAATTTCTCTTGTTAGACAGTAGACCACATTCTTCCAATTTGCATTGCGCTTTTTTATAATTTCCTTCTCTCAAAATGATATCTAAACGTTTAATGACATCTTTATTTTGTTTACTTGATTTATGGTTATGAAGTATATCATATACTTTTTCTCCATTTTTTAAAGCTTCAGCACTTTTAACGTAAAATGGTGTTTTAGCATTTTTAAATCGCCCATTTAATCTTCCCATTTTGCTCCAATCCGAAAAAGTTTTTCCGCTGACATTATTAGGCTTCCCGCTAATTTCTCGCTGTTTTAAAAGATTTTTCATTTTTTTTGCAGAACCATTATACTGCTTTGAAATATCAACTAATTCATAATGATGAGCTTCTTCATCATTTCCGATAAAATCTAAATCATACAAAGCTTCAAAAACAGAAACTTTTTCCGCTTCACTCACTGTAGCAGGGATTTCAGATATAAATTTTTGGTCTTTTCTGCAACCAATAAATAAAACTCTTTCACGATTTTGAGGAACCCCATAATTAGAAGAATTTGCAACAAAAGGTGCTTCAATTTTATATAACCTTATTTCATTAATTAATTTATCTAATTCTAATTTCTGTTTTTTGTCACAAAAATCTTTAATGTATAATAAACAATCGTCAACATTTTGGGTATATATTTTTAAAGCCGTTAAAATGTCATTACAAATTTTAGTATGTGATTTTGCGACATTTAATCTCGTAAATGCTTCTTCAATTTTCTTAATAATCTCATTTGCATCTAATTCCGTCAAGAAATTGGTAAAACTATCAGAAAAATAATCATTGTCTATATTACAAAAATCTTTTTCCCTAATAATATCTCTTTTTAATTTTTCCCATTCTTTATTTCTAACTAACAAATTAAATCCATGGCGAATTGTACTAATTCTCTCATCTGTTTTACTTGTTTTATAATCAACAATTTCGGGCGTTAATTTACGGAATTTAGCCTCAATAGTTTTAATATAAACTTCATTGGCTTCTTCAGCTTTTAAATCGCTATATTGCTCAATTTCAACTCTTTTAACCAAACAATCCAATAAAAAATCATCTTGTTTATTTGTTTTCTTTAAATCTTTTATAAAATCAGTAAGTTTTGGAATTTCATGTATATCTACAATTGAATTTATTTCTTTAAGAATTAGTTTTTTAATTTCCCCTTTTTCCTTTGTTAAGATTCCTTTCACATTCTCCATGACGAAGTATTTGGGTTGTAAAATTTTAATAACCTCTAAATAATGCGAAAATAAATCATCTTTTTTATCAAATTTCCTGCGCTTGCCCGCAAGACTAAAACTTTGGCAAGGCGGTCCGCCACAAACAACATCTACATCTTTGCCTTTAATTTTTGACAGCAAATTATCTAAAAAATCGGGTTCTGTAATATCTTGACATAAAAATTCAGCATCAAGTCCTAATTGATGATTATACCTTACAACGTGAGTTAATTCACAATTTTCATTTATATCATTGGCAACTAAAAAATCAAAAAATTTATTATTATGCTCAGCTTGTAAAAAACCTTCACTAAAACCGCCAGCTCCTGCAAATAAATCAACGAAAGTAAAAGGTTTACCATAAAGAGAAATTTGTTCTCTTAAAATATTGTAATTATGATCGTCCTTGTAAGCATTTACAAAATCATTTAAAGTGTCTTTTATTTCCTTATTCGTGTAGTTCTTTTTATAAGATTTAGTGAATAATTCATCGGTTCTATCCTTTAAATAGGTAAGATAATGATTAACTTCTATGTAATTTTTGGAATTATCTTTTACTTGT
>JBAZGP010000018.1:0-12364 GCA_041652835.1 Lutibacter sp.
TTGGATGTAGTGATTGTGTTGTTGCTTGTCAAACAGAAAACGACGTACCCATCGGGTTTTGTAGAGATTGGATTACAGAAACCGTAAATGGCTCGTATCCAAATGTAGAATTAGAATTAAAATCAGAAAGATGCAATCATTGCGACAATGCGCCTTGCGTAAGGTGTTGCCCAACAGGTGCAAGCCATATCGTTACTGGCGGAATCGTTTTGGTTACTCAAGATGAGTGTATTGGATGTGGTGCTTGTATAGAATCTTGTCCTTATGATGCGCGTTATCAACATCCAGATGGATATGTAGATAAATGCACTTTCTGTCACCACAGGTTAGAAAAAGGACAACTTCCAGCTTGTGTGTCAGTTTGTCCTACAAAATGTATGTATTTTGGAGATTTAGACAATCCAAATAGTGAAGTATCCCAATTATTAAAAAATAGAAAGCATAAAACTTTGGCTCCTGAAGCAGGAACTAATCCACATGTTTTTTACTTAATTTAAAATTAGAATTATGCAAGAAGAATTATTTACAAGCGGAAGAAACATTCCACATATAGATCCATATTTACAAATATGGCACTGGCCAATATCTCTCTATCTTTTTTTAGGCGGGCTTGCTGCAGGAATCCTGTTTTTTGCTGCCCTATTTTATGTGTTGGGAAAAGAAAAAGAGTATCCGGGAGCTGTTAAATTTGCCTCAATTATCCCTCCTATTGCATTATCAGTAGGATTGTTGGCATTGGTTTATGATTTAACGCATAAATTATATACCTGGCGTTTATACACTACATTTAGAATTGAATCGCCAATGTCTTGGGGGGCTTGGGTATTGCTAATTGTGACTCCACTTTCTTTTATGTGGTTATTCAGTTATTATGCTGAAATTTACCCAAAGACAGAAGAGAAGTTAAAGTTGTTGAAAAGATTCAAATTTCTGAAAACTGCTGAACAATTTTTAAAAGATAATAGATTATACATTGCCTATGCTTTAATTCCTCTAACTTTGGTTTTAGGTGTTTATACGGGTATTTTATTGTCGGCATTTAATGCAAGACCACTTTGGAATAATGCTATTTTAGGTCCTTTATTTTTAACTTCAGGACTTTCAACTGGTGCTGCCGCTATAATCTTACTCTCAAAAACCACTAAAGAAAAGCATCTGTTCGGCAAAATAGATTTGGCACTAATTATTACTGAATTGGCTTTAATTGTCCATATGATTATGGGATATTATGCCGGATCACAAGTACAGCTTGAAGCTATGCAATTGTTGGTTGGTGGTGATTTTACGCTTATGTTTTTTGGCTTTGTGGTACTCCTCGGGCTAATTATCCCTGCAACACTTGAGCTTATTGAGCTTATTGGCTATAAAGTTCCTGTAATAGTGCCTGCTATGCTGGTTATTCTGGGCGGATTAATATTTAGATTTGTAATGGTAGAGGCTGGACAATTAACCCGTTTCCTTTATTAAAACTATACATCATGAAAAAAGACAAAAAACAAAAAAATAGACATGTTTATTGGAATCCTTATTTTGGAGGTTTTCTATTAGGAATTATAATCTTATTCACATTTTACATAACCGGTCGGGGTTTAGGCGCAAGTGGTGCCTTGAAAAGTGGTGTGGTTTCTATTGTTGATTCTGTTGCCCCAACTCATGCGGAAAAAAATGCTTATTACAGTAAATTTATTAGTGAGGATAATTCACCATTGAATACTTGGTTGGTATATGAAGCATTGGGCGTGATAGTTGGTGCATTTATTTCTGGCGGATTAAATGGAAGAATTGGTTGGAGAATCCAACATTCTCCAAAAATTACAAGTAAACGAAGACTCATTTTTGCTTTAGGTGGTGGTGTTTTATTTGGCTTAGGCGCACAAATAGCCCGAGGCTGTACAAGTGGAGCAGCACTTAGCGGAATGGCAGTGCTTTCAACAGGTGGGTTTATAACCATGTTAGCCATCTTCGGTTCGGCTTATGCATTCGCTTATTTCTTTAGAAAAAATTGGATTTAATTAATAAAAAAATAAAAAAATTATGGGACCTTTAATTCCTAACGGCGAAATTCCTATTGAATGGGACAGTATAATCGCCATATTAATTGGTATTGCTTTCGGGTATGTTTTAGAAGCTTCTGGATTCTCATCTTCTAGAAAGCTTGCCGGTGTTTTTTACGGCTATGATTTTGCCGTTTTAAAAGTATTTTTTACGGCTGCAGTAGTTGCTTTAATAGGTGTTTATTATATGGATTACCTTGGTTACTTAAATGTAGAGCAATTGTATGTTCATCCGCTTTATTTATGGGGAGCAATTATTGGCGGAGTAATTATGGGTGCTGGATTTGTTGCGGGTGGATTTTGCCCTGGAACAAGTTTATGTGCAGTAGCCATAGGTAAAATAGATGCCTTTGTTTATGTAGGGGGAATTATGCTTGGAGTTTTTGTTTTTTCTGAATTATATCCTTTATTTGAACCTATTTACGAAGGCTATTTTTACGGAAACGTAACCTTAGAAGATTCATTAGGTATAAATCCATATTGGTTTGTATTCATATTTTCCATTATTGCAATTGTAGCATTTGTAGTATCTGATATGGTGCGCAAAAGAGTTAAAAAAGTATTTTATTAAAAAATAACACCATGGTTAAAAAAAAGACAGCAAAAGTTTTAGCTTTAAGGTATAAACTTCTAGCAGCAATTTTAGTTTTACTTGCCGGCGGATTGGTTTTATTGCCTAAATATCAGAAACATGAAGGTATAAAGCCACAAGAATTATTAAGCAATGTAATTAGTCCAGAAAGATATCTCTCAACAGATCAGCTGGCTCTTAAATTAATTAATAGAGACCCTTCTTTTATATTAATAGATGTTAGGGATGAAAAAAGTTATGCGAACTATTCACTTCCTAATGCCATTAATATTCCTCTTAAGAAATTATTAGATGAAGACTCTGAGGCCTATTTAAATCAAAATCAGTTTGATGTGGTGCTTTTTTCAAATGATAATTTTTATGCCGATCAAGCTTGGATATTATGCAATCGTTTAGGCTATAAAAACCTGCGCGTTCTAAAAGGTGGAACAAATAGATGGTTTTCAACAATTATCAATCCGCTGAAACCTTCTGAAGATATGACTGCTGAAGAATTTGAATTGTATTCAACAAGAAAAGCTGCAAGTATGTATTTTGGAGTTGTTTATCCAGATCAAGTTGCTATTGAAACATCTGAAACGAAAATAGAAGCTCCCAAAAAAGTAATAACAGTTCAAAAAAAGAAGAAAGCTGCTGAAGGTGGCTGTTAATTTTTAAAAACGCTCTTTATGAAAGAATTAGAAAAAATAGAACGAATATCCATAGCCTCAACACTTTTTATTTTGTTAGTACTTATAGGACTTCTAACTTATAAAAAACCAAAATTTTTGTATGCTACTAACACTAAAAGTACACTTGAAAAAATAACAAATGACAATTACTTGGTTACAATTAATGAAGTTTATAACCCGAATTATGTATTAATTGACGTAAGAAATCAATATGAATTTGAAAAAGGCCATATAGAAAATGCTATAAATATCTACACTCCTGAAATTTTAAATGATGAAAATTCAGACCTGTTAAATAAACTAAAAGAAAAAAATAAAACGCTTATTCTGTATGGAAATAAACCTGAAGAAGTTAATGCACCATTTCTTCTTTTATATCAATTGGGTTATGAGAATATTAAATTATTGGCTATTGAAAATAGCTATTTACAGAATAAATTAATCACAAAAACCTGTGAAATAGAGAAATCTAAAGCAGATATTAGCGCTTTTATCAATGAGTCTGCTAATAAAGGGAATACTGCCGAAGGAACTTCAACACCTAAAGTTATTGAACCTCCAAAAAAGGTTATCACCATTGAAAAGAAAAAGAAAGCAGCCGCTGAAGGCGGATGTTAGTTTTAATCTTCAAAAAGCTGTTTAAAAAAACAGCTTTTTTTTTGCATAAAAACTAAAAAATTTATTAAAATTGAGCGTAATTTTATATATGTACAGCGCTTTTATTGGTAAATTTTAAATAATTTAACTTCTTATGAAAAATGCAAAGATGAAAATTTAAAAATCCGATTTAAATTTCCTAAAAATTAGATAGTCTGTTCCATAGTTCGGGTTAGCGGTTAAAAATGATGACGTTAAGTATGATTTATTTTTTAAACGTCAATATCAGATTACAGGTAAATTACCAAAAAAAGATTAAAACTACGCATTTCATAAATAATAGTGCATTATTATATCAACTATATAGGTTAAGTTTTAATTTATTTGCCATTTAAGCATTTGAATTTTAGTAACTCCTGATTTAAATCAGGAATTCTTCTATTTAACTTAATTAACTTTGGTAATTAAACTTTCTTTAGAAGAATTACAATGAATGCGTATAAAATACTGTTAAGAACAAAATTAAACGATTATTATTCTGAAATTTTTGAAAAAAAACTTATTGATGAAATTGTTGACTGCGGAATATTCAGAAGTCTTGCAAGCGGTGAAACATTAGTTGAAATTGGTGATAAAATGACTCATGTGCCATTAATATTAAATGGTGCCATGAAAATTATTCGTGAAGATAAAAATGGTGATGAAATTGCCTTATACTTTCTTGAAAGAGGAGATACCTGCGCCATTTCATTTGTAAATTGCATCAACAACACTAAAAGTATGTTTAGGGGAATCGCAGAAAAAGAAACCGAAGGAATATTTGTTCCCGTTTCTAAAATCGATCCTTGGTTGGTAAAATACAAATCCTGGCGTCGTTTTATTATTGACAGTTATCATGAACGTTTAATTGAAATGGTAGAGGCTATTGACAGCTTGGCTTTTACAAGATTAGATGATAGGTTGTATAAGTACTTAATTGATAAAGTTAAAATAATGCAAGACAATACTTTAATTATTACCCACCAAGAAATTGCTGCTGATATAAACACTTCGCGTGTAGTTGTTTCTCGCTTACTTAAAATTCTTGAAAACGAAGGAAAAGTAATCATCCACCGAAATAGAATTATTATTAAAGAGATTTAAAATCAGCTAATCATTTTTAAATAATCTGTTTCAGAAATAATTGGAATTCCTAAATCTTCTGCTTTTGTGCGTTTGCTTGGTCCCATATTGTCACCTGCAACAACATAATCAGTTTTCTTAGAAATTGAACTTGCCACTTTGCCTCCATTGTCTTCAATGGATTTTTTTAACTCGTTTCTGTCAAAATGGGTAAACACTCCAGAAACCACAAAGGTTTTTCCTTGTAAAATAGAAGTTTTGCCTACTTGTGATTCTGCGGTTAATTCCAATTGCACACCGTGATCTTTTAATCGGTCAATTAACTCAATATTAATCGGGTTATTTGAAAAATTAATGATGCTTTTGGCTATGATATCACCAATCTCATCAACAGCAATTAATGCTTCAAAAGAAGCTTTCAATAAATGTTCAATAGATTTAAAATGCTTTGCCAATTTCTTGGCAACAGTTTCTCCAACAAACCGTATTCCCAAGGCAAATAACACTTTTTCAAAAGGCACTTCTTTAGATTTTTCTATACCAGAAATTATATTTTGTGCAGATTTTTGAGCCATTCGTTCCAAAGGGATAATTTGCTCTTCCCTTAATTCATATAAATCAGCATAATTATGAATCAATCCTTCTTTAAATAAAAGCTCCACTGTTTCCGCTCCTAACCCATCAATATTCATTGCTTTTCTACTTATAAAATGCTGAATTCTGCCTGTAATTTGAGTTGGGCAGCCATATTCATTCGGACAAAAATGTTTGGCATCGCCTTCTGCCCTGACCAGCTGCGTATTGCAATCTGGACAGTGAGTTATGTATTTTGTTGGTTCAGAATCTTTTGGTCTTTTACTTAAATCTACGCCTATAATCTTAGGAATAATTTCCCCACCTTTTTCCACAAAAACAGTATCTCCAACCCTAATATCCAGTTTTTCAATTTGATCGGCATTGTGCAAAGACGCTCTTTTAACAATTGTTCCTGCCAATTGAACCGGTTCTAAATTCGCAACTGGTGTAATTGCCCCTGTTCGACCAACCTGATAAGTTATTTTTTTTAAAATAGTGCTTACTTGTTCCGCCTTAAATTTATATGCAATAGCCCAGCGTGGTGATTTTGCGGTGTAGCCCAATTCATCCTGTTGTGCCAAATTGTTCACTTTTATTACAACACCATCAGTTTCATAGGGAAGATCAAAACGCTTTGTGTCCCAATGGTCAATAAAAGCAAATACTTCTTTTATTGTTGAACAAACTTTAATTGTATTTGGAATTTTGAAACCCAATTTTTGAGCCATTTCTAAAGCTTCAAAATGTGTTTTATTCGGATTTTTAGCGGCAACAACTTGATAAAGTAAACAATCTAAAGGGCGTTTGGCAACTTCTGCGCTGTTCTGTAATTTCAAACTACCACTTGCCGTATTTCTTGGGTTGCTAAAGGGTTCTTCGCCAATATCCATTCGGTCTTCATTCATTTTATTAAATCCATCCAAAGGCATAATAACTTCACCTCTAATTTCAAAATCTTCAATTAGATTTTCTTTTAAAACTAAAGGAATTGAGCGAATTGTTTTAATATTTGAAGTCACATCATCACCTTGGTAACCATCACCACGGGTAACGGCACGCTGTAAAACACCATTACTGTAACTTAAATTGATAGACGCTCCATCATATTTTAATTCACATACAAATTCAACTTTCCCAGAATCTAAAATTTTTTCAATCCGCTTTTCCCAATCCAAAATATCCTCTTTTGAATAGGAATTGTCCAAGGAATACATCCTGTTTTTATGAACAACTGTGTTGAAATTTTTAGTGATTTCACCTCCCACTCTTTTGGTTGGTGAATTTAAATCGGAAAATTCCGGATACTCACTTTCCAACTTCTCCAATTCCTTCAGCTTTAAATCAAAATCATAGTCGGAAATGGTTGGTTTATCCAGCACATAATAATTATAATTGTGCTGATTTAATTCATTTCTAAGCTGCTTTATTTTAATTTCAATGTTATCAGTCATCTCAATTTATTTCTCTGCTAAAATAATTATATTTATTGGAATTTTTTAGTTATATTTAGATTGAAATGAATCAATCATTTTAACGCTTGTTATGTAACAAGTATTGCACAATAAACTGGTATTTATGAATCATTCACTTATGCAACTTTAGTATCTTTGTAAAAAATCAAAAACACTTTCAAAATAATTGAAAAATAATAACAAAATTTAATTTACAGATAATGAAAAACTTACTTATTTTAGGTGCTGGGACTGCTGGCACAATGATGTTAAATAAATTAAATAAAGAATTGGATAAGGATGAATGGAAAATAACTATTGTTGACCAATTCAAAACTCATTATTATCAACCTGGTTTTTTATTTATTCCTTTTGGCATTTACAAAAAACAAGATGTAATTAAGCCAAAATATGATTTTTTCCCTCCTGGGGTAAATGTAATCTTCAGTCCAATAGATAAAATTGTTGGGGAAGAAAACAAAGTTTATTTAGAAGGTGGTCAAGTTTTAAATTATGATTTTTTAATTATCGCCACCGGTACCCAAACCCACCCTTCTAAAACAGAAGGTTTAAAAGATAAACTATGGTATAAAGATATTTTTGATTTTTATACCATTGAAGGCGCATTGGCACTTCATCAAAGATTTAAAGATTTTGAAGGCGGAGATTTAGTAATGTGCATTCCTGAAGTGCCCTATAAATGCCCTGTGGCTCCGATTGAATTTGTTTGTTTAGCCGAAGCTTATTTCACTGAAAGAGGCATTAGAGATAAAGTGAATATTTCCTACGTTACCTTAATGACAGGCGCATTTACAAAGCCAGTTGCCTCAAAAATGTTAGGCGACTTGCTTGGAGAAAAAAACATTAAAATTGTTCCTGATTTTTATTTGGAAAGAGTTGACAATGAAAATAAAAAAATTATTTCCTATGATGAGCAAGAAATTCCATTTGATATTTTAACAATTGTACCTGTGAATATGGGGTCTGAAATGATAAAAAGAAGCGGATTGGGAGATGATATGAATTATGTTAAAACCAATAAATTTACCCTTCAGTCCGATCAATTTAAAAATATTTTTGTCATTGGTGATGCCGCAAACCTTCCAACCTCAAAGGCAGGTTCAGTAGCACATTTTGCAGCCGATATTTTAATGGAAAACCTTTTGGCTGCTATGGAAGGAAGACCATTAACAGCCAATTTTGATGGACATGCAAATTGTTATATTGAAACTGGTTACGGCAAAGGAGCACTAATTGATTTCAATTATGACACTGAACCATTGCCAGGCACCTATCCTTTACCGGGAATTGGACCATTCGGCTTACTGAAAAATACAAAAATGAATCATTATGGAAAAGTGTTATTCAGATGGATTTATTGGCATATTTTATTAAAAGGTAAAGAGTTACCAATAGAAGCCACCATGACAATGGCAGGAAAACAACGTGTTTAATCTAACAAGTGATTTGTAATGGAAGAAAAAAATATACAATCGCAAATAGATGCGCTCGATAAAAAACTCGATTTAATTTTAAGCTTTGTAAATCAGCAGCGATTAAATTCAACTGTTGTTGAGGATTTAGTAAATGATTTATCAATTATCGGTAAAGATGTTTATGATTCAACTGTTGAAGAGCTTGATAAAAGGCAAGTGGAGCTTGAACCATCGGAATTAACCGATTTGGCCATTTCATTTTTAAGAAACATAGGCAACATTAAAAAAATGTTGAATTTACTTGAAATGGGAATGGACTTAAGTAAAGAGGTAGGTCCAATAGCGAATGAGGTAATTATAGACTTTACAAAACAATTAAATATTTATGATCAAAAAGGCTATTTTAAATTCGCTAAGGAATTGATGCCAATTATGGACAATATTGTTCAAGGATTTACGCCTAAAGATTTAAGGGAACTGGCAGACAGTGTTGTTTCTATTCTTTCAATTGTTAAAGAAATGACACAACCAGAAGTTCTTGGCACTGTGGAAAATGCCATTAAAGCCTTTAACAGTATGGAAACCGAAAGTGTGCCTTCATACTCAATTTGGAGAGTTATGAAAGAAATGAATAGTCCAGAAATGAAAAAGGCACTTGGCTTTGGCGTTACATTTATGAAAAATGTATCTAGAGATTTACAAATTAAAAAAGAATCAATAAATTAATTAAAATAAAGCAAATTATGGCAGTAAAAACAATAGCGGGAGCTCAAGTAAATGTTACAGAAGAGGGATATCTTGAAGATATGTCACAATGGAACAAAGAAATCGCAACAGAAATAGCAAAAGAATTAGGAATTGAATTAACTGATAAACATTTTGAAGTTATAAATTACCTTCGGGAAAAACAAGGCGAAGGTGAGGTATTATCGCTTAGAAAAGTTGGAAATTCAGGAATCGTAAATATTAAAGAATTATACGTATTATTTCCAAAAGGACCTTTAAAATTTTCATCTAAAATTGCGGGTATACCAAAACCAACCAGTTGTGTCTAATGTTTAACGTTTATTAATAATTTAAAAAATAAAAATGGAAACAAAAGAAAAAAAACCTCTAGAAAAAGTATGCTTGATATGTGCTAAAGGATCTTTAGAAGATGTTTATGCTACTTTAGTTATGGCCAATGGAGCTGTAATGGAAGGTATTGAAACAAATGTTTTTTTCACTTTTTTCGGATTGGATGGCATCACAAAAAAAACAATGAATAAATTACATACTGCAACTGCGGGAAACCCTGCAATGAGAATGCCAGGAGGATTGCCTTTCCCCACATTATTAGGAGCTTTACCAGGTGTAGAATCTGCCGTTTCCAGTATGATGCGCAAACAAATGGAAGCAATAGATATGCCCCCAATTGATGAATTTATAGAAATGATTACCGCTGGCGGCGGCACAATATATGCGTGTAAACTTGCTGTTGATATGTTTAAATTAACTAAAGCCGATTTATCGGATGAGGTAAAAGATATCATCACCATTGGTCAATTTTATGAATTATGTGATGGTGACAGAACGCAAATTATTTTTACTTAAAATAAAGTAAAAATCAAAAAAAGGGGCACTTTGGATTAATCCAAAGTGCAGCTTTTTTATGCTGGGTTT
Source organism: Lutibacter sp. (assembly GCA_041652835.1). Taxonomy (GTDB): domain Bacteria; phylum Bacteroidota; class Bacteroidia; order Flavobacteriales; family Flavobacteriaceae; genus Lutibacter. Next base: position 10,162 of record JBAZGP010000018.1, read on the forward strand.
ATAAATCAATTTTAAGATAGTCTTTTTATCCTAATGCTTCCATAAGCAATTGTTAAAACACCAATAATGGTAATGAAACCTCCTATTATGGCTATTGGTTGAGGAAATTGTCCAAAATATAGGTAAGCTCCAAACAACACAAAAACGCCTCTTGTACTTGATATAATCGCCCTGTGAGACGATGTTATGTACTGTAAAGCCAAGTAACCTGCTATTACTGTCAAAAATGGCCCTAAAAGAGACCCTAAAAAAATATTAATGAAAGCTGTTTTAGGAATTATAAGTGATTCTTGAAAGTATATCATTGCCATTATTGAAAAAATAAGAATAAAAATACACCTGCTGATTGTTAATAAAATAGGATGAATTTTAGCAATATTTTTTTTAACCACCACATAATTAATTGCAGAAAACAAGCTATAGAATAAAACATCACGGGTACCCTTAATAAACATATCTTGAAAGCCCATATTCCCTTTATAACTTATTACAAAAGCACCAAACATTACAACAATCATCCCAGTAAATTCTATGTTGCCAAATCGTTCTTTCAAAAAAAGAAAACTTAAAACAATCATAAAAACAGTAGAAAGATTCCCTAAAAAGGAAACAATTGCCGGATTGAAAATCACATGAATTGACTTATAAAAATAATAAGTGCTGAAAATTTCTATAATTCCTAAAAAAAATAAAACCTGATAATTTTTAAAGGAGAGTTGCCGAAAAATTTTATATGTTCTTTTGTACCACGCGTATAACAGAATCCAAACCAAGCCCAAAAAAAACCAATATACGCCAAATTGGGGAATACTAACCTCCGCAAGAGCTGCTTTACTAAAGATATAAACGTTAGCAACGGCAACAACAGACAATAATGCCAATAAATATCCTTTGCCAGTATTGGTTATTTTCATCAAATAAAAGTAACTTAATTAACCTTCACAAAAGGCAACCTTTGTTGCAGAATCCATTAATAATAATCGAATTGTCTTACTTTTGAAATGTATTTGGCCAATCTTATTACCTGATGTGCATATCCATATTCATTATCATACCAAACATACATAATAACATTTTTTCCATCGTTGCTTGAAATGGTTGCATGGCTGTCGAAAATTGCTGGTGCAGCAGTTCCTACAATATCGGAAGAAACCAATTCATTGCTTAAAGAATATTTAATTTGTTCCACCAAATCACCTTCTAAAGCATATTTTTTCATAATTCCATTAATGGTTTCTTTACTTGCCGCATTTTTCAATCTCAAATTTAAAATCACCAATGAACCATTTGGAACCGGAACGCGAATGGCATTTGAGGTTAATTTTCCCGCCAACGAAGGCAAAGCTTTAGAAACGGCACCTCCTGCGCCGGTTTCAGTAATCACCATATTTAATGCTGCAGCTCTTCCTCTTCGGTACTTTTTATGCATATTGTCAACCAAATTCTGGTCGTTTGTATAGGCATGAATAGTTTCTAAATGGCCATAAACAATGCCAAAATTGTCTTCAATTGCTTTTAAAACAGGTGTAATTGCATTTGTGGTGCAGGAAGCTGCGGAAAAAATATCAACTTCATTAGGATTGTATTCCAAATGATTTACGCCATGAACAATATTCGGCACGCCTTTTCCGGGCGCTGTTAGTAATACTTTAGAAACGCCTTTCGATTTCAAATGTCGGCTCAATGCTTCTTTATCTCTATAAGCGCCGGTATTGTCAATAACCAAAGCATCAGAAATTCCATAAGCTGTATAATCAATCTCTTCAGGAGCATTTGCAGAAATAATATTAACCGTTAAACCATTTATAATTAGTGCACTTTTTTCAACATCAACAGTTACAGTACCATGAAAATCCCCGTGGACAGAGTCATTTCTTAGTAAAGAAGCTCTTTTTTCCAGTATAGGTTCCGTAATTTCATCACGTGTAACAATAGCTCTCAACCTCATTAAATTTCCTTTACCGGTGCGCACCATTAATTCACGAGCCAATAAACGTCCAATTCGTCCAAACCCGTAAAGCACCACATCTTTTGGCTCAATTTCTCCATTGTTTTTGGCCTCTTTTAACTTATCTTGAATAAAATCTTTTACAGATTTTGGTTCCGCATCTAAGTGAAATTCATACACCAATTTACCGATGTCCAATTTTGAAGGCGACAGGTGTTGATTTTTAATTTCGCATGCAATTTCTACTGCATCAAA
>JBAZGP010000018.1:12374-21470 GCA_041652835.1 Lutibacter sp.
ATTGCTGGCATATTCAATCAAACTTATTATTTCGTTAACATTTTGATCAATCAACTGATTTCTGAATAAAACCAATTCTATGGTATCATCATACCACAAATCGCTAATAATTCTAATTAATTCAACTGCTGCTCTTCTTCTTTCAGCCTGAAAAGCAAGTTCTTTTTCGTAAAGTTCGTTAAATGACATATTAAAATTGATTTGATTAAATTTTCAACAAAAGTATCCATTTCAAACGATTTCGCAAGCTATTTCTTAATAAAAAACTAAATAATAAAATCAAAAAAGGGACTGCTTTTAAAAGCAGTCCCTTCTCAAATAATTTTAATTAAAATTATTTAAATATATAGCGTTCCTGTTCGCCCTTTAAATTCAGCATTTCTATGCGCAAAGCTTCATCGCTTGTTTTATTGGCAATCATATTGTTTACGTCATTAACAGAATAAACTTTATTGTTGTTAATTGAAGTGATGATATACCCTTTTTTAACTCCAAAATATGACAATTCTTTATTGGTAATTTCGGTAATTCTTACGCCATTGGAAATATTAAGCTTCTTTAATTCCTTATTGGTCAAATTTTCCAAATCCAAGCCCAAAGCCGAAACTTTTGTGGCTTCGTATTTAATTAGTTTTACGTTTACATTTAGTATTTTACTGTTTCTTAAAAAAGTGACATCAACAACATCATTAGGTCTTTTTGTGCTTATAAAACCATTTAAATCGGCAAAAGTCGCTATTTTCACGTTGTCAATTTTCACAATAATATCATTTGCTTTCAATCCTGCTTTTTGAGCTCCAGAATTTGCAATTACGTTGGAAATATAAAATCCGTTTGTGTTTTCAGTTTTCAATTTATCTGCCAATTCATTGTCCATTTCAACCCCGTTAACACCCAAAATAGCTCTTTGAACATTTCCAAACTCCATTAAATCCTCAATTACCTTTTTGACGATATTTGAAGGTATAGCGAAAGAATAACCCACAAAGGATCCTGTCATGGAAGAAATGGCGGTATTAATGCCAATAAGTTCGCCTTTGGTGTTTACCAAAGCACCACCACTATTACCAGCATTTACAGCTGCATCGGTTTGAATAAATGAACCAATATTGCTACTTTCACCTAAATCTCTACCTTTTGCACTAATAATTCCGGCAGTTACGGTAGATGTTAAATTATACGGATTCCCAACTGCCAAAACCCACTCTCCAACTTTTACATTATCAGAGTTGGCAAATGTTATATACGACAAATCTTTTGCATCAATTTTTAATAAGGCAATATCGTTTGTTGCATCAGCCCCAATTAATTTGGCTTTATAAATCCTCTTATTGTCCAGCGTAACTTCAATGTCAGTAGCCTCATTAATCACATGATTATTAGTAACAATATAACCATCTGCAGAGATAATAACACCACTACCCATTCCTATTTGGGAATATTGTTTTGTTCCGCTACCCTGACCGTAAAAGAATTCCGCAAACGGATCTTGTATTGTTTTGTACATCGTGTTTTTAACGTGAACTACCGCATTCAATGTTTCTTCTGCGGCAACAGTAAAATCGGTATTCTCCACCGAAGCCAGCCTAGAACCAGTGTAATTTGTAGTTATTGTTTTTAAGCCAGCATTTTCAACTTTATCAATTTTAAGCTGAGGTTTTTCAAAAAGTAGCAAATAAGCGCTCAAAGTAATAACGCCTCCTAAGGCAGAAATTAACACCAAACTAATTATTTTTTTCATAATTGAATTTCATTTTAATTAATACTCAAAATTACAATTTTATTATTTTCAAAAAAATACCTTAACGCTTTGTTAACGCATATTTAACTGATTTTAACACTCAAAGATTTCACTATATTTTTATGAATAAAACCATTCTGAATTTAGTACATTTGCAGCAATGGAAATTCATTTTTATAAATATCAGGGCGCAGGAAACGACTTTATTATGGTTGATAACAGAAGTCTCAATTTCCTTAAAGACGATGTTAATCTTATTCATAAGTTATGTGACAGAAGATTTGGCGTAGGAGCCGACGGCTTGATTTTATTGGAATCTTCCAAAAACCATGATTTTAAAATGGTTTATTTTAATGCCGATGGCAAAGAAGGTAGTATGTGCGGAAATGGCGGAAGATGTATCGTAGCTTTTGCAAAAAAGCTAAATATTATTAAGTATAAAACCACTTTTGAAGCTATCGATGGACAGCATTTTGCCAAAATTGAAGATGAACTTGTGAATTTGCAAATGGCTGATGTTGAAAATATTGAAATTTATGATTCGCATGTGTTTTTAGATACAGGATCACCTCATCATGTTAATTTTTGTGATGCAGTTTCAAACTTGGATGTTCCAAAATTGGGATCAAAAATTAGGTATGGAGCTCCATATTTTGAAGTAGGAACAAATGTTAATTTTGTAGAACAAATCTCTGAAAATTCATTTAAAGTCAGAACCTACGAGCGTGGTGTGGAAGACGAAACGTTGGCTTGCGGAACTGGTGTTACCGCCGTTGCTATTGCGGCCAATAAAACGAAAAAAACTGCTGAAGAAAGGATTTTTATTGAAGTTTTAGGCGGCAATTTAGAAGTTTCTTTTAAAAAAGAAGGTGACTGCTACAAAAATGTTTTTTTAAAAGGTCCAGCCCAATTTATTTTTGAAGGAAATATCTCTGTTTAATGGCAACTTTAATAGGTAAAAATAGTCACCTCCGCGCTTTGGAACCAGAAGATCTGGATTTCTTGCTTTCTTCTGAAAACAATGAAGACTTTTGGGAAATTAGTGGCACTCAAATACCCTATTCCAAATATATTTTAAAAAAATACATTAAAAATGCACATCAGGATATTTATGAAGCAAAACAATACCGCTTTGTAATTTGCAATACAAAAAATATTCCTGTGGGAATGATTGATTTGTTCGATTTTAACCCACAACACAAAAGAGTTGGCGTGGGAATTTTAATAATTCCTGCATATCAGCGCAAAGGTTATGCTTCTGAAGCATTGGAAATGGTTGTTGATTATGCTTTTGCTTACTTAAATATACATCAGATTTTTGCAAATATTACTGCTGATAATAACAAAAGTATTGCCCTGTTTGAAAAATTTAATTTTAAAAAAGTCGGAATAAAAAAAGATTGGATTTATACCGATTCTTGCTATAAAGACGAGATTTTATACCAATTAATTAAAACCCCTAATGAATTATAAAAAACTTTTATTGCTGATTTTTGGTTTATTGCTAATTATTGGCGGTGTTTTTGGCTTTAGCCTTTACAGTAAATTATTTAAAGCCAATGTTGTAGAAGAAGGCTTTTTATACATTCCAACAAACAGCGATTTTAAGGAAGTAGAAAATATAGTTCGTCCTTTTTTAAAACGGGTAGAACCTTTTATATGGGTTGCCAATAAATTAAATTATCCCGAAGCCGTTAAACCAGGGAAATATAGAATTTCAAAAGGAATGAGCAATTTTCAACTTGTTAAGATGCTGAGAAGCGGAAAACAATCTATGGTTAACTTGTCTTTCAACAACCAAGATACTTTTGAAAAACTGGCGGGAAGAATTTCAGAACAAATTGAAGCCGATTCCGTTGTGCTCCTTAAAGCCTTTACAGATGCTACTTTTTTAAAGAATGCTGGGTTTACTGAGAAAACAGCATTAGGAATGTACATTCCAAACTCTTATGAATTTTACTGGAATACAACTGCTGAGGAATTTAGAACTAAAATGCTAAATGAGTATCATAAATTTTGGGATGATTCACGGTTAGAAAAAGCAAAAAAATTAAATTTATCTAAAAATGAAGTTATTACGCTCGCTTCAATTGTTCAAAAAGAAACCGCAACCATAAGCGAAAGACCTATTGTAGCTAAATTATATTTAAACAGATTAGCAAGCGGTTGGCCCTTGCAAGCAGATCCAACTATTATTTTTGCTTTAAAAGCCAAATTAGGAAATGATATGGTTATTAAAAGAGTATTCTCAAAAGATTTGGATATTGACTCTCCATACAACACCTATAAAAATATTGGTTTGCCTCCAGGACCAATTTCAATGCCGGATATTTCTTCTATTGAAGCGGTTCTGAACCCTGCCAACCACGATTACTTTTATATGTGTGCCAGCGTAACTACTTTTGGAACCCATGAGTTTGCAAAAACATTGGATGAGCACAATAAAAATGCTGCCAAATACCAATTATGGTTAAACAAACAAGGTGTTAACAGGTAATTGCACAAAAGATTTGACTGTACTTTTTTAACCAAATTAGGCCACTGGTTTCTCCTTTTAGTTTTAATTCAATAAATAATAAATTTTGTTAATTTTTTATTAAAAAACAAGGCGTTTTTTCAACTATTCTGTCAATTAGAAAATTTGTTATATCTTTGCCCCTGAAAATTTAACAGGTCAAATACCTTTAAATTATGAAAAAAATAATATTATTCACAAGTTTACTGACAATAGGAATTTTTATATCAAGTTTTACCAAAGAAAAAAAAGACCTTAATCCTTCAGTTTATTTAACCAAAGAAATAACCTCTGTACCCACTGAAAACGAAGTTTCCCCTATTGCAAAAAGCAACATTCCTTTTGTAGGCAAATCATTCAACGGCTTTAAAGAAGCATTGGCTTTCAGGGAATCTGGAGGAAAATATGATGTAGTTAGTGTATTTGGGTATTTGGGTAAATATCAATTTGGGGAATCTACCTTGGAAAGATTTGACATTGACAATATTGAGTTGTTTTTAGAGAATTCCGAATTACAGGAAGATACCTTTATGGCATTGTGTTCTTTAAACAAATGGATATTGCGAAGTGAAATAAAAAACAAGGTTGGAAAAATAATAAATGGCATTGAAATTACGGAGTCGGGCATACTTGCCGCTGCACATTTGGCAGGAACTGGAAACATCAAACAATATTTAAAAACCAACGGAAAATATAGGTTTAAAGATGCTTTTGGCTCTTCCATGCAACATTATCTGAAGAAATTTGGAGGCTATGACACTACAATAGTTAAAGCAAATGAAAATCCGACAGTATTTTAAATCGTTCACAACATAAAAAAAAGGCTCAAATAATTTTATTTGGGCTTTTTTTTTTAATCTTTATGAATAATAAATATGGTAGGTCGTTTATTCAAATCAGGATGTTCATTTTTCCAATCCTTAATCTCCAAAGTTTTAATATATTCTGAAGCCAATGTAATATCACAGGCAATGCAAAGTTTTGAAGACGGGTTTAAGGTGCTTTTTAAATCAATAAATAATTTTTCATTTCGATAAGGTGTTTCAATAAAAATTTGTGATTGATTTTTATCCTTCGACAATTTCTCCAGACTTTTGATTGCTTCTTTTCGTTCTGAAGCCTCAATGGGAAGATATCCGTTAAAGGCAAAATTTTGACCGTTAAAACCCGAAGCCATCATCGCCAAAATTATTGAAGACGGTCCAACCAAAGGAATTACTCTAACCCTTTTTTGATGTGCCAATTTAACAATTTCCGCACCCGGATCGGCAATTGCAGGAACTCCTGCTTCAGAAAGCAAGCCAACTGAAATGCCTTTTTCACAAATATCCAAATACGTGCTAATTTCCAATTTATCCGCGTATTTATCCAGACTATAAATTGTTAATGAAGGTTGAGATTTATTCGGTGAAATTTTTTTAATAAATTTACGTGCAGTTTTTTCGTTTTCAACAATAAAACAATCTAATCTTTCAATCACTTCTTTAACCAATGGAGGAAGCACTTCCATAGGATCATTATCGCCTAAAGTTGTTGGAATTAAGTATAAAAAGCCTTTGCTATTATCCATTTGGATTTGTTTTTTTTGCAATAATATCACAAGCCTTATCCAACATTTTATAAACGCTTTTAAATCCAAAATCTCCACCCAAATAGGGATCGGGCACCTCTATGTTTTCGTTTGGAAACACTTCATTTAAAATCATTTTCACTTTTTCTTTATCAGCCTCATTTCTTGCGATTTTAATGACATCTCTATAATTTTCGCTGTCCATCACATAAATAATGTCAAACGCATCAAAATCATTTACCGTAAATTTTCTACCACGCTGATTGGAAATATCAATACCGTTTGCTTTTGCCACTGCAATAGAGCGGCTATCGGGTTGCACATCAATATTATACCCACCCGTACCAGCAGAATCAACAATAACGTTGGCTCTAAAAAGTTTAGATTTTAAAATTCCTTCTGCCAATGGTGAACGGCAAATATTACCGAGACAGACCATTAATATTTTAGTCATTTTTAACTGTTAAAAAGTAAGTTTTTTGGTAATATCATCCACATACTTTCTAAATTGCTTGTCTGTTTCTGTTAAGTTATCAACAGTTTTACAAGCGTGAAGCACTGTAGCGTGATCTCTTTTCCCTATTTGGGAACCTATACTGGCCAATGAAGCTTTTGTCATTCTTTTAGCAAAATACATGGCCAATTGACGTGCCTGAACAATGTGACGTTTACGTGTTTTTGATTGCAAGGTGGCCACATCCAATTCAAAATAGTTAGAAACAATTTTTTGAATATATTCAATAGAAACTTCACGTTTGGTGTTTTTAACAAACTTATCTACTATTTGTTTTGTTAAAGTTAAGGTGAATTCCTTTCTGTTAAACGAAGCTTGGGCAATTAAAGAAATTAATACACCTTCAAGTTCCCTAACATTTGATTTTATGTTTTTCGCAATATATTCTACAATTTCAACCGGCATTTCTACGCCATCTCTATACAATTTATTGTGTAAAATCAATACGCGGGTTTCATAATCAGGTGCTTGAAGCTCGGCTGACAATCCCCATTTAAATCGGGAAAGCAAACGTTGTTCAATATCCTGCATATCAACCGGCGCTTTATCCGATGTTAATATTACCTGTTTTCCATTTTGATGTAAATGGTTAAAAATATGGAAAAACACATCTTGTGTACCCGTTTTACCCGATAAGAACTGAACGTCGTCAATTATTAAAACATCTATCATTTGATAGAAATGAATAAAATCATTTCTGGAATTTCCTTTTACGGACTCAATATATTGCTGTGTAAATTTTTCAGAAGAAATATACAGCACAATTTTATCAGGATATTTATCTTTGATTTCCACGCCTATGGCATGAGCCAAATGTGTTTTACCCAATCCTACGCCGCCGTAAATCAATAAGGGGTTAAAAGAGGTTCCTCCTGGTTTATTCGAAACGGCCATACTTGCCGAACGTGCCAATCTGTTAGAATCGCCTTCAATAAAATTCTCAAAATTGTAATTTGGATTTAACTGTGATTCAATTTTAACTTTTTGAATACCTGGGATAATAAACGGATTTTTCAATTCACGCTTATTAATATCTATAGGAAATGCAACTCCTTGTGAGGTTAACGGATTTCTGTTTGAACTTGGAATTTTTACGGTATGCTGATTATTGCTGCTGTAATTGTTTTCCATTCTAACATCGTAAATCAGCTTAGCATCTTCGCCCAACTGTTTTACCAATGCTACCCTCAATAACTTAATGTAGTGCTCTTCAAGCCACTCATAAAAAAATTTGCTGGGAACCTGAATTGTAAGTGCTTCACCAGATAATTTCACTGGTTTTATTGGCTCAAACCACGTTTTATACGCTTGTGGCTTAATGTTATCTTGAATAAAAGATAGACATTCGTCCCAAACTGATGCTGCAGTTTTAGTCATTTTTAATTAAAAAGTATTTAAAAAGTTAGAATTATTTAAATTTCTTAAAGCAATCTTTAAGTTATTTCCCCCTCTACAAAAATGTGAATAAATTTTAGCATAAAAAAATAAAATCACTATTGATTCTTATTTATTTTTTTCGTATCATGAGAGTCAAAAAAATAAAAAAATGAAATTAGATGAAATACAATTTAGAGTACGATATGGAGAAACAGATCAAATGGGTTTTGTTTATCATGGAAACTATGCCCAATACTTTGAAATGGGAAGAACCGAATGGCTTAGAAAATTAGGAATAACCTATAAAAAAATGGAGGAAACCGGTATTATGCTTCCGATGATTAATTTAAATGTTAACTACATAAAGCCAGCAAAATATGACGATTTACTAACCTTAAAAACAACCTTAATAAAAATGCCTTCTGCAAAAATTGAATTTTCCTATGAAATATACAATGAAGAAAATGAACTGTTAACAACGGCAAACACCACCTTAGTTTTTGTAAATATGGAAACCAACAGGCCAACCCGTGTACCTAAATATGTATTAGAAAAACTAAACAACATTACCGCTCTATTTCCTTAATTTTAAGACAGCGCAAATCGGTAAACAACTGGGATATTTTTATCGCATTTTTTTTTCGAACACCAATTAAAAATGAACAATTTACTTCCATTTTTTGTTCTAAAATGTCAAGATTATTTTCTTTAATAATTCGCATCACTTTATTCATGTGCTGATATTCAAAAGTAAGCAGAAAAATTACATTAACCGTTTTATCAACAATTATAGCTTCATCCAAAACCAATTTAGCCGTTGTTTTATAAGCATTTATGAGTCCGCCAACACCTAATTTAGTTCCGCCGAAATAACGAACAACAACAACTAATATATTGGTAATATCTTTTGATAAAATTTGTCCGTAAATGGGATTACCAGCCGAATTGTTTGGTTCTCCATCATCATTTACCCGATAACTTTTATCTTCAACACCTAATTGCCAAGCGTAACACCAATGCCTTGCCGCATGATGTTTTTTCTTTAATTCTTCCATGTGAATTTTTACTTCATCTTCATTTTCAATTGGAAAAACATATCCAATAAATTTACTGCCCTTTTCTTTAAAAAGTACTTCGCCGTAGGCAATTTCAATCGTTTTATATGTGTCGTTTTCAGAAATATTTCAGCAGTTTTAAAGTGTAAAGGTATCAAAACCAAATTGAAAAAGTGTCAGGTTTTGGGTTTTTCCTATCCCCAGCCCTTTCCCAAGGAAAGGGGGCTTGATTGTAACTATATTTTCAATTCGGCTCTACTTCGACTCCGCTCAGTAACCACGCTCAATGACCTAAATTTAACTTTGTACTTTTATCCTATCCCC
>JBAZGP010000019.1:0-21408 GCA_041652835.1 Lutibacter sp.
CAAATAAGGCGCTTATTCTTAGTTTATGTTTTTCATTAATGTCATATAAAAATTTAAAATTATAATCGAAAAAGTAGAAATTAGAAGACGTTTTTAATTTATCTTCCTGATTTACTCCAGCTATTGACATATTTGAATTTTGAAAAGCACTATTAAAGTATTGCACAAAAGTGGGCGTGCTAATAAAATCGGTAAAAGAACGTCTCCCAGCTATTTGAAAACTTACTTTTTTTGAAATAGGAACTTGCACATAAGCATCTGCATTTAATAAATTAAATCCAGCACCACCAGTAATTTTATCAGGTATTTCATTTATGGATTGAATGTCAATTGTGCCAGAAACTCCATCATTATATTGAGCGCTTGTTCCATTTTTTATAATGGTTGTTTTTTCAGCTAAATAGGGATTAAATGCAGAAATTAAACCAAAAAAATGACCTGAGTGATACATTTTTATACCATCCCAAAGCAATAAATTTTGATCATTTGTTCCACCTCTAATATTTAACTCTGAAATGGTTTCATTTACACTACTTATTCCCGGAATTGCTTGAATTTGATGCAATATATCAGGCTCAATTAAGCCAGGTAATATTCCAAATTCTTCAATGTTTATTACGGTTGAATTATCCGTATTTACTTGCATTCCAGCAGTTAAAAAATCATTTAATGCAACTTCCCTCAAATTTTCGACTTTTTGAGAGAGGTATATCTTTAAACAATTCCTCTTTAAAACAAAATCATTAGAATTAATAACAGCATTTGGATAAGAGATATGGCTAATTTGAATAGGCAATTTTAAGTTTACATGCGCTAATTGAAAATAGCCATCTTCTGAAGAAAGTGTTTGTTGGTTTCCTGAAAAAACCAACGCTCCTTCAACAAATGCTTTTGTGTTATAATCTATTAAATAGCCACAAATAAACTCGTTTACAGATTTTTGGCTAATAACTATACTTGTTTCTGTTAAAAAGGTAAATGTTAATTGACAATTTATTTCAATATGATTTAGAACCTTTTTAAGATTCCAATCAGGTTGATAAGGAGTTACTTTTAAATTCTCTATATTTTTATTTGCATAAGAAAAATTGACACTAAATTGAATTTCAGCTTGATGAAGAATATCCAATAAAGGTATCTTCTTCTCCATATTATTTTGTGAAAATAGTATTAGAGGGAAAATTAAAAATAGTATATACCATAAAATTAATAATTTACCGATTTTCATTTTCCTCCAAAGTTACAATTCCCTTTTTAATGGTATAATTTAAATTTAAAGGTATGCTTACCGTTTTTAAAGCAAGATTTAAGTCGGTGTGCGTAAAATTCCCAGTAAAAAGCGTTGATGCTATTTCACTATTGTAAAATACTTTAATATTATATTGCCGTTCTAATTCTTTAATTACATAACTAAAAGGCATACTTTCAAAAGTTGACTTATTAACTAACCAAGATGGGTTCATTTCCTTTTGATTTTCAATAATCTCACTTTTTGAATTTAAAACTTTTAAAGAACTTCCCGCTGGAATTTTAACCGATTTTCCTTGGTATGAAGCACTAACCAATCCTTCAAAACATTGTACTTCAAAGAAATGATCCCGAACTAACACATTAAATTTTGTGCCTAAAACAGAAACAGAACCATTAGCTGTTTTTACTGTAAATTTCGAACCCTTTTTAACACTAAAATAAGCTTCTCCCTGTAGCTTTAATTCTCTGTTTTTTTTCCATTTTCTTTCTGAAAAAGAAATTTCAGATGAAGCATTTAAATATACGGTCGATTGGTCTGGAAGTACCAAATTAATTTTTTCAGCCAGCTTGGTTGTGTAAATGGTTTTTGTGTTTGAAAAATAATAATATGCAGAAAAAATAACTGCAATCATTGCAGCAATTCTAAATGCAGGTTTTATAAAATGAAGCTTGCGTATTTTAGTTGATGCTTTTTTATCCAATACAGCATTGAGTTCGACATCTACATTATAATCTGGTGCTTCAAATTGTTGAGCAGACATTGCTATTTTTTTATAAATATCTATTTCATCTTGGCTAATATGCTGTAATAGTTGCTCTTCGGTTAATTCTCCATTCAACCATTTTGCTAAAAAATAATTTTTCTTCATAATTCACCTATAATTTTATAACAATTTAATACGGGATTACCCTACCTTAAATTTAAATATTTTCAATGTTTTTACGCAAATCTACCAATGCGCCATGTATCCTTTTCTCAACAGCCTTAACCGAAATATTTAATATTTGTGCTATTTCAGTATATTTTTTACCATCAATTCTATTCATTAAAAATGCGGTTCTTTGCGCTTCTGTTAAATTTGAAATTGCAGTTTGCAGTTTTTCTCCAAATTGTTTTTCTTCCATCAAATATTCTGGTGTCTGGTTCGTAATATCAGGTTTTTTATGAGTTTTAAAATTTAAAACTACGGTGCTTTTGGCAAATTCATTTAAAAATAAATTAGTTGCAATTGTGTACAAATACGATTTTGCTTTACCTGGAATTACTTTTTCACAATTATTCCAAAATTTCACAAAAGCATCTTGTACAATATCTTTTGCCAAATCTAAATTACCACATTTATAATAAATGTAATTATTCAAAATTTTAGAATGATGTATAAAAAATTGAGTAAATTTTTTTTCATCACAATAATCCTTATCTTGGTCGTGCTTCATTCGTTTAAAAAAATAGAATAAACGAATGTAATTTTTTTTTCTAATATAGGTAGGGTAAACATAAAATATCCTGTTATAATTATAAATAATTTATTAATTATGATAAAAACACTACTTAAAATTATACTGTTGAATGTTGTTTTCGCAATAATTTCATGCCAAAATGAAAGTAATTTATTAATAGAACCTTCAAGTGGCGAAATTATTAAGGCAAATACAACTATTACCTCCTTGCTTCAAAGAATGGTAACTCATGAGGGTTCAAAGGATAATATTATTGACAATTCTGATTGTTTAAATGTTGAACTTCCTGTTACAGTTACTGCTAATGGAATTGAATTGACTATTAATTCTGAATCAGATTATGCGTTAATTGAAGCTATTTTTAATGAATCTGATGATGATACAGATACTTTAAATATTACTTTTCCTATTAAAGTTATTTTAAATGATTTTTCCAGCATTATTGTAAATAATGATGATGAACTTGAAGATCTGGCTAAAGATTGTGATGAAGAAAATGACATTGATATTGAATGTATTGATTTTGTGTACCCAATTACTTTTTCAATTTACAACTCATCTAGTCAGTTATCTGAAACTTTAGTTGTTGAATCTGATAAACAATTATATAAATTACTTGAAGATCTTGAAGATTACTATATTGTTCAAATTAATTTTCCTATTTCGGTTATTTCAGATGATGAAACTATCCAGTCTATTACCTCAATGGAAGAGTTAGAGACTGCAATTAAAGCAGCTGATGAAATATGTAATGATGACGATTAACTATTATTTACTCACTCAAACAAGTAAAACCTACCTATAAAAAAGAAAGAGCTGAAGTGTAAACTTCAACTCTTTCAAATAAACCATTTTTCTGAGGTACATTAAAAAATGGTTAAAGATTACATTAAAATACTCTCGACAAATTAAATCCAAAATAAACATCTCCTTTTGTCCAGTCACCGGCTGCATTTGTAACAAAACCCGCATCATACATAGGTTGCGCATTTGTAAAATGCAATTGAAAAACATGACCACCAGTATCAATATCAAATCCAACAGACATTTGATTTCTAAAAATACTGTTATCCTGCCTGTTTAAATGATACACATAATCCGCATTAAAAGTTACTCTTTGAGATAATTTGATTCTTCCTCCCATACCAATAGCATATTGTGCATTTTCTTGTAAAGGATTTGCAACATAATTTTCATGAATATACATTGGAGCAACTTCTAAAGATAATCCCTGACTTATTTTTCTTGAAATCAGCAATTCCGATAAATAGGTTAGTCGGTGTTTATATTCTAACAACGGTATATTATTCCTGCTTAATTGGGTATTTATTGAAACAGCATTAAAACCTACAATAGTAACTGGAAAACCATTAACTCTTTGATTTATAAATTTATATTTCGCAGTAAAATCGTATGTTTTTTGAAATGAGCTTCTTGCAGCTCCAATAGTGAGCCAATTGGTTAGTCCATAATTAAAACTAAAACGAATGGTGGACTGGTCAAACCCATAAAATTCTTTACCTCCTCCTTTAATAGAGCCAAATCTATGTGAAATATTAAAATATAAATCGCCCTTTGAAGCCAATTTTGTAGATTCTAAATTGACGATTTTTAATGCCTTAAAAGCTGATGTAACTTTAGTGTCAGACATTGCAGATGATTCCAAGTCATCTAACAAACTGTTTTGAGCTGATACATTTGCAATAGAAATAAACAGTAAAAAAAAAAGGATATGTTTTGTCATCATCATTTTAAATTTTAATAATGGTACATTGATCTAGTTTTACACATTCCAATAATTCATCATATCCAATAAACCTGCCTTTTACAACAATTTCACTGTTTAATTTTAAATTAGAAAAATCAGTGCCAGAAAATTGAACATAAACATTATCATTTAAGGCAATCCCACTATCTTCAATTTCAGTTAAAACACCTTTAACAATCACAACATTATTAAGATATTTATGAGTTGCATTTAAACCATCTTCTTTAAATTCGTTACTTAATTTTGAAGCTTCTATAGTAAATGAAGCCTCTTCCAGAGCTATATCTCTATGTTCTTTATATAAATACTGATACGCTATAGTTAGCATTATTAGCAGTACTGCACCAATTATACTTATTCGTTTTAATAATTTCATATGATGTTTGTTTTATTTATTAATTAATTTTTTAAATAATTTATATAAACAATAACAACTGACCTTTTAAAAACCCTACTCTTTAAATTTTCATATTTTTTAAAAATATCTTTTTTTTTTTGAGCGGTAGGGTAATTGATTTTTGAATTGTTACTTATGAAACATCACCCAAAAAAAATTCTAAAACAATTTTTAATTATGAAAAAACAATTTTTATATCCCTTTGTTACAGTTACTTTACTGGTTAGTTGTACAAAAGAAAACATTGACACACTTTCTTACCCGAATACGAATACTGATCTCACCAATGTAACTTACACTGCAAATGTTAAAACTGTTATAGATAACAACTGTTTAGGTTGCCATGGAGCTGTAAATCCAACTGCCGGATTTGATATTTCTACGTATGATAAAGCAAAAAACAACATCAATTCAATTATTAGCAGAGTTGATTTACAAACTGGTCAGTCAGGTGTTATGCCAACAAGTGGGAGAATGTCAGAATCCAATATTCAAATTTTAAAAAATTGGAAAACTCAAGGTTTATTACAATAAAAACATTCAATAATATAAAATAACAATTATGAAAAAAATAATTTTCCTTTTAGCCCTTTCAATTTCATTTACACAATGTGTTTATGATGATTATGAGCCACTCAATTATGACACAAATGCAAGTGACAGCAATGGCACTGATACGGGAACTGGAACGGATACTGGATCTGGTGGAGGAACTGATACTGGTGGAGGAACTGATACTGGCGGTGGAACTGATACTGGATCTGGTGGAGGAACTGGAACAACTACAAGTAATAAAATAACCTATTTAGGAGAAGTACAGCCTATTCTAAATCAATTATGTGTTTCGTGTCATGGAGCTGTAAATCCAAAAGATGGTTTAAATATTTCTACGTATGCTTTAGCCAAAAATAAAATTGATAAAATTATTAGTTCTATGAGTAAACAAAGTGATGAGGTTATGCCACCAACTGGAAGAGTTGCCGATAATTTAATTCAAACTATGAAAGACTGGAAAACAGATGGTTTACTTGAAGGTGAAGCAAATTCTGGTGGAGGAACAGGAACAGGAACAGGAACAGGAACAGGAACAGGTGGAGGAACCACAACAAACATAACATACACAACAAATATTCAACCTATTTTAGCACAACAATGTACTGCCTGTCACGGATCATCTAATGCCTCGGCTAATCTAAACTTAACAAGCTATGCGACTGCAAAAGCAAAAATTGATATTGTAATTAGTAGAATTGACTTGCAAAATGGACAAGCTGGTATTATGCCAACTTCTGGTAGAATGAGTACCGCAAATATTCAGGCATTTAAAGATTGGAAAACCCAAGGCCTCATACAATAAATCCCTTATTTAAAAAACCATAGCAAAATTTTGATTCAACCCAAAATGACGCTATGGTAAATTTCACTTACCAATTGTAAAAATTTATTCACGCATAAAAATAATTAATTTAACAGATGAAAAATATAATTTTAATTAGCATCACCTTTTTATCCATAACATCAGTTGTTGGGCAAACTAAATATTTCACAAAAACAGG
The DNA here is from genome assembly GCA_041652835.1 of Lutibacter sp. Taxonomy (GTDB): domain Bacteria; phylum Bacteroidota; class Bacteroidia; order Flavobacteriales; family Flavobacteriaceae; genus Lutibacter. Next base: position 6,434 of record JBAZGP010000019.1, read on the forward strand.
AAACATTATTTTTGAAGCATCGGTTCCCTCTTTTGAAGAAATTAAATCTGAAAATAATTCTGTAACCGCAATTATAGATACTGATACCCAAGAATTTGCAGTTTTAGCTTTAATGAAAGCTTTTAGATTTAAAATTGCTTTAATGGAAGAGCATTTTAATGAAAACTATTTAGAATCAGATACTTATCCAAAAGCAACTTTTAAAGGTAAGCTGGTTAAATTTGAACTTTCAAAACTTTCTCAAACTCCACAAAAAATACAATTGAACGGAATTTTAAATATTCATAATAAATCCAAAGAAATAAGTACAATTGCTTTAGTTTCTCTAAAGGACAATAGTATAAATTTAACTGCCAACTTCAACATAAAACCCGAAGATTTTGACGTTAAAATTCCAAGTATTGTTAAAGAAAAAATAGCGAAAGAAATTAACATCCATATTAATCTGGATATGCAGAAAAAATAGTTGTGAGTAAAAAAGCCAAAGGAATGGATTCTCAATTAAAAACAGTTGTTGATAAATTATTAAAACAACTCTAATTTAAAAAAAGGGAATTGCATAAAAAAACCTCTCAAAATTGAGAGGTTTTTTTATTCTTTGGAGCTTTAATCAAGTTTGAATATAATTTGTGCGACGTAAAAATTGGATATTTTTCGGTTGAAACAATTCGTTTGTTGAATGTTTGTCGGTAATACTTAGTTTTTAAATGTAAGCATAAATTATATACGTGGTGTTGTAAGCCGTTATTCTAATTCTATCTCAAAAAAGCACACCTCTGCATTATGATAATGTGAGGGTAATTCAGATGTATTTTTTAATTTTTTCATTCCCAAATAATTAAATCCACAATTTTTGTAATGATTGATTAATTTCTCATTTTTACCACAGGTATCCATTCTAATGAACTGTTTATTTTGTTTCCCAGCATAATTTTTAGACCAATCAACAATCACCTGAACAAAGTTATTCCCTCTAAATTCAGGGTTTGTGGCTATCCGATGAATGTAGATAGAAGAATTATTTTCTCTATCCTCCCAAATTTGGGCATCAATATAAGTTATCGCCCAAATACAGGCTATTTTATTTTCAATTAATAATTTAAATTGTCTATTTTCAACAACTTCAGTAGCTATAAATTTCTGGTCAAATTCAGGCCATTGGTTTTCAGGAAATTTTACTTTTTGAAAATCGGTAGCCAATTTATATAGCCTGAAGATTTCCGGTATATCATCCAAATTACTGTTAGTTACTATCATAGTTGGGTCAATATTAAGTGATATTTTAATGACTTACCGTGTTTATATTATGATTTGTGCAGCCTAAAACCCTGAGGTTTTTAGTACATAGCAATATTTCTATTGAGTGTTTGTCGGTTCGTTATTTAGTTTAAAAGTAAGTATAAATTATGTAAGGTGTTAGCAGTTGACCTTTTTTATTCTATCAGCTTTTTTAGATTACCAGTTTCGAATATGAGTTGCATTTGAGATAAGCCTGAATGAGGATTTTTAAAATCAAACATACCCAATTTATTTGAATTAGTTATTGCATTCTTTAAATCTGGTTTTAGTTTAAGATAGATATCGTTATCTTGTTTAGTGTAGTATTTCTGACTTTTCTCATAATCAGGCAGGTAATATCTTTTTTTCAATTGGTCAATAACTTTTTCGCAATTTTCATAAAATTTTGAAGTAGTCTCAAAATGCAATAATATCCAAAATTCTAAGCAAGGATTATTAATTATTACATGAATATTTTCGTGTTTTTTTTCTATTATGTTGAAATATTCTTTGAATTCTTTTATTGCTGTTTTGTGTCCCTTTTTCGTAGAACGAGTTTCGCTATCAATTACATCAAAATCAATTATCCAATAAACTTTGTTATAATCCTTTGATAATTCTAAAACTAATTTATATTGCTCAGAGAGTTTCTTCCTTTGAGGAATTTTAGGTTCTAAATTTACATTAATTGACCTTTCGTTCCTTTTTAGCATTTGTATGTACCAAAATTCACATTCACCGTCAACGACAAATGCACACCTAGTCTTGCTCTTTATTGGTATACTTTTACTTCTCCTCATTACTAATATCAATATAATAGTCACCTAAATTTGGCACACCTCCAAGTTTTCCAATTTTATAAGCATTGTAAATATTACTTGTATCTCTAATTATGGAACTATCAAAATCTGCTAATGAATAAAGCTCTGTTGCACAACATTCAGATTTGTCTGTAAACCAGATTGCATCATTTCTAAAAATGTCTTTGTTATTTAAAATTTCTCTATTGTGTGTGGTAGCAATTATTTGAGATTTTTTAGAATTAACTAAAAATGATAATAAAAAATGAACAAATAAGTCAGGATGCAATGATGCTTCTAATTCATCAATTGGAAAAATCACTGAATTTTTTATTAACATGCTTAAAATTCCGGCAAAACCATAATATCTCATTGTTCCCTGAGATTCAAGTTCCGAGGGTAATTTATATTTTACATTTTGTACAGTATGTTCAAACTCTAAATTAATAGCTGTAACTTTTCCCTTGTTTTTTAATTCATTGATTTTCTCATTCGGAACTTTTATTTGTTTTTCAATGAACTCAAGAAAGCCGTCTGGTATATCTTGTTCTTCTTTTTGAATTAATATGTCAGAAATATTCAAATCTGCTTTCTTGAGGATATTAATAACATCTTCTTTTCTTATTTCAGCATCCTCAATTCGAGAAGTTATATAATCGTCAAGTTCAGTTCTAGTATAAATCATTCGGCGCAAATAACTAGAAAACCAATCAGTTACTTCTTTTAACTCCTTTAGTTCAATATTGGTTTTAAGAAAACCTCCTAATACCGTATTATTCCATAGAGTATTTGACTCTAATGTTTTTTCGAATGTTTTATCCTTTTTTATTTTACTTCCAAAAGTAATTTGAGTGAATTGTTTATTAATATCTGTCTTTCTTTTGAAAACGTTCGCTTTGTTAGGATTATAAAAATAAAGTTCTTCACGCGCAATTGCTTTTTTATTAAACTCAACTTCATAAGAATAACGAATTTCATTCTGTATAAAATCTAAAGCAAGAATTGAATTTGATTTAGGAGTTATAGAATCAAATAAAAAAGGATTAAAATTTAAAGATTCTGTCTTTTTTTCTTCTGGCTCTAAAACAATGTCTCTCAGGAAGTCAAGTGCTTTTAGAATTGTCGTTTTACCTGATGCATTTGCACCATATATTAATCCTAATTTAAGAAGTCTCAATCCGCCAATAGCTGGTATAATATAATAATCCTCTAGCTGCGTTGACTTATCAGCTTCAAAAGATAATTCTTGTTTATCTTTTATTGAGCCAAAGTTTTCAATACTGAAATTGATAATCATTTCTTTCTGTGTTTTCTATATTGTTACAAATATACAGTATTAAATTATAATATTATCAATTCATGTGCTAAATTATGAAATCGAATTGCAAAAACAGGGGCAAATGATTCTATATTTGCTATTTTTTAGGTTTACACTCAACTACTAATACCTGTAATAATCTGGCTTATATGGCCCTTCAACTTCAACACCAATATATTTCGCTTGGTCTTCCCGTAAAGTTTCCAATTCAACGCCAATTTTAGCCAAGTGCAAGCGCGCCACTTTTTCATCTAAATGTTTAGGTAGCATATAAACTTTGTTTTCGTATGCTTCTCTATTGTTCCATAATTCGAGTTGCGCCAATGTTTGGTTTGTAAATGAATTGCTCATTACAAAACTTGGATGACCAGTTGCACAGCCTAAATTTACCAAACGGCCTTCAGCCAAAATCAAAATTTCGTTTTTGCCAATGGTATATTTATCAACCTGAGGTTTGATTTCAACTTTGGTTTTTCCGTAGTTTTTATTCAACCAAGCCATATCCAATTCATTGTCGAAATGACCAATATTGCAAACAACAGTTTTGTCTTTCATTTTTTCAAAATGACGGGCAATTACAATGCCTTTATTCCCTGTAGTGGTGATAATGATATCAGCATTACCTACAACAGTATCTAATTTTTTTACTTCAAATCCGTCCATTGCTGCTTGCAACGCACAAATTGGGTCAATTTCAGTAACCGTAACAATAGAACCTGCGCCTCTAAATGAAGCTGCTGTTCCTTTACCAACATCACCGTAACCGCAAACAACCACGCGTCTGCCTGCCAACATTAAATCTGTTGCCCTGCGAATGGCATCCACAGCACTTTCTCTGCATCCGTATTTATTGTCGAATTTAGATTTTGTTACCGAATCGTTAACATTAATTGCTGGCATTGGCAATGTTCCTGCTTTCATCCTATCGTATAAACGGTGAACGCCAGTGGTGGTTTCTTCACTTAAACCATTAATTCCTGCAGCCAATTCAGGATATCTTTCCAACACCATATTGGTTAAATCACCACCATCATCTAAAATTAAGTTCAATGGTTTTTTATCTTCACCAAAAAATAAAGTTTGTTCAATACACCAGTCAAACTCCTGTTCGTTCATTCCTTTCCATGCGTAAACGGAAATTCCAGCAGCAGCAATTGCAGCAGCAGCCTGATCTTGTGTTGAAAATATATTGCAAGAACTCCAAGTAACCTCAGCACCCAATTCAACCAATGTTTCAATTAAAACTGCGGTTTGAATGGTCATGTGTAAACAACCTGCAATTCTGGCTCCTGCTAAAGGTTTTTTTCCTTTAAATTCTTCCCTTAAACTCATTAGCCCAGGCATTTCAGCTTCAGCCAATTGAATTTCTTTGCGTCCCCATTCTGCAAGATTGATGTCTTTTACTTTATATTTTACGTAAGTTGATGTTTCTGTGCTCATATTTATTAAATTTGTTTTTATTTTAAACAACTAAAATAAGTTGTTTATTGAATGTGCAAAAGTACAAAATACCTTTGAAATTATAAATGCCTTTATTTAAAACTATAAAACCAAATAAGCATACCACCATTTATGTGTGGAAAATTGAGGAATCTTTTAGCGATTTGTATAAAAATATGCCGCTAACTGAAAATAGTGAAAAAAGAATGCTTTCCATGAAATCCGAACTTCACCAATGCGGATTTTTAAGTGTGCGTCATTTGTTGAAAGAAGCCGGTTATTCCGACTTTGATTTGTATTATAACGGCAATGGAAAACCTCATTTAACCGATGGAAAACAGATATCCATAACACATTCGTACACCTTTTCGGCCATTGCCATCAGCGATGATGAAGTTGGAATTGATATCGAAAAAAATAGAGAAAAAATTAAAATTATTCAGCATAAATTCGTCAATTTTGAAAGTGGTTTTATTGATAAAGATGATGATTATCTTGAACAACTTACTGTAATTTGGGGTGCAAAAGAATCTTTGTATAAAATTTATCCTTTTGGCGGATTGACTTTTAAAAATGATATTGACATCAATTCTTTTAAAATTTCCGACAAAAAAACGACTGGTTATATAAAAGTTGAAGGTTGGGACAAAAATTATGATATTGGGTTTCAACAAATTAACGGATTTACTTTGGTGTACGCTTTAGCACCTTCAAAAAATGATTAATTCTGTTTTAAGCCATATCAAAACAGCTTCTAAAAAAGGAGAAAAATTGTTGGCTATTTTATTGGATCCCGATAAAACTGTTATAGAAAAACTTCCTGAAATTTCCTCAAGAATCAACAAACTAAATGCGAATTTTATTTTTGTGGGAGGAAGTTTTGTTGAAAGCGGCATTACAGATTTTTTTGTGAAAACGTTGAAAAAACTCACCAAATTACCTATAATCCTTTTTCCCGGAGATTTTTCACAACTCACCAATCATGCTGATGCTTTGCTGTTTTTATCGTTACTCTCAGGAAGAAATCCTGAATATTTAATTGAACAACAAATTAAATCGGTGCCGTTTTTAAAAAATTCCTCTTTAGAAATTATTCCAACAGGCTACATTTTAATTGACGGAGGAACAAATTCATCGACACAAAAAATAAGTAAAACAATTCCAATTTTACAAGAAAACATAGCTTTGGCAGTAGATACCGCCGTTGCTGGAATGTATAAAGGCAAACAATTAATTTATTTAGAAGCTGGAAGCGGTGCAAAATTTCCTGTAAATCCAGCACTCATTTCCGCAGTTAAAAAAAATATTTCGATTCCTTTAATTGTTGGCGGAGGCATAAAAACCAAAGAACAATTAAACGATGCTTTCGTCAATGGTGCCGATTTGGTGGTTATTGGCAACGCTTTTGAAAATAACCATGCCATCCAATTTTAGACTATGTACAATCTCCTTAACTTTTTTATTGGACCTTACCAAAACGCAACTGCAGTAAATATTTTACTCGAATTAACTGCTGCTGTTTTTGGAGTTATGAGTGTTTTCTATGCGAAAAAAGAGCATATTTTGGTGTTCCCAACAGGCATCATAAGCACGGTAATTTATGTTTATTTATTGGCACATTGGGCTTTGTATGGCGATTTAATTATCAATATTTATTATACCCTTATGAGCGTTTATGGCTGGTATATGTGGACTATAATTGTTGATGACAAACAACATCATTTGCCCATTTCCAGAACAAACAATTTTGATAAATTGAAAACTTTTGGTATTTTTTTATTTACCTCCATTTTTGTCATTGCCGTTTATAGGCATTACAACGTGATGCCGAATCATTTGAATTTTAGCGAAAGTATTGATTATGCAGTCGCCAACTTAACTTCGGGAAATTTAGAAGATTTTAGAAAAACTACCCCATTTTTAGATACTTTTACCACAGGAATCTTTTTTGCCGGAATGTGGTTAATGGCCAACAAAAAAATTGAAAATTGGTTGTTCTGGATTGTAGGTGATGTGGTTTCAATTCCTTTGTATTTTGTTAAAGGATACGGTTTTACGGGAATTCAATACGCTATATTTTTAATTTTGGCTTTTCAAGGATACTATGCATGGAAGAAAAACTTAAACAAACAGAAATTAATATTGTAAAAGTGGTGCTTTTTGGACCTGAAAGTTCAGGAAAAACAACGCTTTCTAAACTATTGGCTCGTCATTACAACTCGGTTTGGGTTCCTGAATATGCGCGGGAATATTTGCAAAACAGATGGAATAACGAGCGAAAAACCTGTGAAATTAGCGACATGCTTCCCATTGCTGAAGGCCAAATGAAATTGGAAAATGAATTGGCAGTAAAAGCCGATAAAATTTTAATTTGTGACACCGATTTATTGGAAACAAAAGTATATTCTGAAGAATTTTACGACGGCTTTGTAGATCCGGCTTTGGAAAAAGCGGCATTAAAAAATACTTACGATTTATACCTATTAACCTATATTGATACACCTTGGAAAAAAGATGATTTAAGAGATCGGCCAGAACAACGCTTAGAAATGTTTCAAGCTTTTGAAAATGCTTTAAAAAAATACCATCGGCCTTATATTTTATTGAAAGGTGGAAAAAAAGACCGGCTTGAAATTGCCATTCGTGAAATTGATAAAATTTTAAAATCAAGAGAAAATTTATACCAATTCTCAGGCAAATAATTCAAAAAATTGTAACAAATGAATACTGAATTGATTATTAAAGAACTGAATTTTAAAGCGGTTCGCAGCAGCGGTGCAGGCGGACAGCATGTGAATAAAGTTTCCTCAAAAATTAAATTGGTATTCGATTTGCAAAATTCAACAGCGTTAAATGATGAAGAAAAAGATTTGCTGCTTCAAAAACTGAAAAGCAAACTTACCAAAGACAATATATTGATGCTTCAAAGCGATGAAAGCAGAAGCCAACATAAAAATAAAGAAATTGCCATTGACCGATTTCTGAAAATTATCGCCGGCGGATTGAAAGTCCAAAAGCCACGGAAAGCAACAAAACCAAGTAAATCAAGCATTCATAAACGTTTGGAAAAAAAGAAAAAACAAGCGTTTAAAAAAGTATTACGCAAAAAATCGAATTTCGAATAAAACTTAGCGCTTTTTACTTTTATTTAAATTCTTATTCCTAAGTTTGTACCATCTCAAAAGGGGTGCTTAAAACAGCTGAGATCAAACCCATTGAACCTGAACAGGTAATGCTGTTAAGGGATGTCAGGCGAAAAAAATCGCAGGGACAACAAATTAATTATTCATAACATCGATTGATTACCTCTTTTTAAATCGTTTTATTTTTAAAAAAAAATGAAACAATTTTTAAAACAAAAACTTAAAAAAACTACCTTATCATTGGCTTTTTTAATCCTTGCATTTTCTATCAATGCAAACGCACAAGAGCTTTTTACGCTTTCTGGCAAAGTTATGGATGGGCAAAACCCATTTCCCAATGTAAATATTGTGGTAAAAGAAACCAAAACCGGAACAACAACCAATGTTGACGGTGAATTTTCTTTAACCTTAAAAAAAGGAACTTACACCCTATTGGTAAGCGCGCTCAGCAATCCGAAAGAAGTTAAAGTTATTTTAACAAAAAACACTTCTATTTTAATCGATTTATCGGATCGTTTTATGAATTTAGAAGAAGTTATTGTTTCCGCAGTTCGGGTAAAAGCAACTTCACCGGTTACGCACAGCAACATCACCAAAAAAGATTTGGCAAAACGCAATTTAGGACAAGATATTCCAATTCTTTTGAATTATTTGCCTTCCGTAGTTACTACATCAGATGCTGGCGCAGGCATCGGATATACCGGAATTAGAGTGCGAGGAAGTGATGCAACACGCGTAAATATTACCATCAACGGAATTCCTTATAACGATGCGGAAAGTCAGAGTACTTATTGGGTAAATATGCCCGATTTTACTTCTTCAACAGAAAGTTTGCAACTGCAGCGTGGCGTTGGAACTTCAACCAATGGCTCAGGTGCTTTTGGCGCGAGTTTAAACGTGTTGACCGATGCGATTTCTGAGGAAGCTTATGGCGAAATAAGCAGTTCAATTGGATCATACAACACCAAAAAAAATACGGTAAAATTCAGTACTGGAAAAATAAATGACCATGTTGAATTTGCCGGTCGTTTTTCAAAAATTGATTCTGATGGCTATATTGACCGCGCATGGTCCGATTTAAAATCCTACTTTTTACAAGCTTCTTATGTTGACGAAAATACCTTAATTAAAGCCTTAACTTTTGGCGGCCATGAAAAAACATATCAGGCTTGGGAAGGCGTTACCAAAGAAGAAATGAAAACTTTTGGCCGAACTTACAATCCGTATTTCTATGAAAATGAAATTGACAATTACAAACAAGATCATTATCAGTTGCATTGGAATGAAAAATTATCCGAAAACTGGACTACAACTATGGGATTAAACTACACCAAAGGAAGTGGTTATTTTGAGGAATATAAAGAAGATGAAGATTTTGCGGATTATCTTTTAACCCCAATTACTATTGGTGGTGAAACCATTGATAAAACTGATTTAATTAGAAGACGTTGGCTGGACAATGATTTTTATGTGGTTAACGCGAATGCCACTTACAAAAATAACAAGGTTGAATTTATTTTTGGAACCTCCTACAGCAACTATAAAGGAAATCATTTTGGTGAAATTATTTGGACTGAATTTGCCAGTAATTCAGAAATAAGAGACCATTATTACGATTCTAATACCAAAAAAGATGACATCAATATTTTTGGAAAATTAACCTATAATTTGAGTGATTCCTGGACACTTTTTACCGATTTACAAGGAAGATATGTGAAGTTTGACACAAAAGGATTGACATCCAGCAGAAAACCACTAAATGTTGATGAAGACTACCTGTTTTTTAATCCAAAAGCCGGATTGACTTTTGAGGCGAATACCAATAACAGTTTCTATTTATCTTATGCAAGAGCCAATAGAGAACCCAATCGCAACGATTTTGAAAACGATATTTATACTTCAGAAAAATTAAATGATTTTGAATTGGGATGGCGTTTTAAAAATGAAGCCGTTAAAATAAATAGCAATATTTATTATATGTTTTATAAAGATCAACTGGTTTTAACCGGAGCAATTGACGATACTGGATCTCCAATAAGAGCTACCAGCGGAAAAAGTTACCGACTTGGTTTGGAAATTGACGCTCAAATTAAATTAGCCGATAAGTTTTTTGTACAGCCAAATATCGCAATCAGTAGCAATAAAAATGTTGATTTTTTAACTACCTGGAACGGCGAATTGGTTGATTTGGGAAATACCGACATTTCATTTTCCCCCAACATCATTGCAGGAAATACCTTTGTTTTTCAGCCAAATAACAGCATGCAATTCTCGCTGTTGTCTAAATATGTTGGAGCGCAATATATGGGGAATATTGACAATGAAAACTCAAAATTGGAAAGCTATTTTGTGAACGATTTTAATGTTTCTTATGAAATTAAACCGAAAAAAATAGTGAAATCAATTGTGTTAAACGCCTTGGTGAACAATATTTTTAATCTAAAATATATTTCAAACGGTTATTATTATACTTATGATGATATCTGGTCTGTTCCTGGACAAACAACTACTTTGGACGGTGCCGGTTATTATCCGCAAGCCACAAGAAATTTTTTGGTTGGAGCTACATTGAAGTTTTAATTCAATAGCAATTATAATTCTTGAGCTCTTTTGTAAACGAAAAATCCTGAAGCAATTAATTACCTCAGGATTTTTCTATTTAATAAAGTTGTTTCTATTATTCTTTTGAAGTCATTCTGCCGGTTGCGCAACTCACAAAAGATTTTGCTTTGTGCAAAACTGTGTTTGCGTCACCAACTTCAGGATATCCCATACTTGATAACTTTTCTTTAGCCAATTGTATTACTGACTCATCCGTTGAATCTATACTTACTTCCGAAGTATCTAAATCAACCAAAACTTCATTTATTCCTTCAATGGTTAAAAGTCCTTTTTTTACGGTATTGGCACAACCGCCACATTTTAAATTTAATATTTCAATTTTTGTCATTTCTCTTTTTTTAGTTTATGCAAAATTACGCCAATTTATCTCATTAAGAAGACCCTTCAACAACAATTTTAATCACTTTTAAATTTGATTTAATTATTTTATTTAGATGCTTTACCCTGATTTGCCACCGAGTTCAAAGCTTTATTAATTTCATCTTCATTCCCAAGATAATATTTGGCTTTAACTTTAAAATTTTCATCTAAATCATAAACTAAAGGAATACCCGTAGGGATATTTACTTTTACTATTTCATCATCAGATAAATTATCTAAATAGCGAACCAAAGCTCTTAAACTATTTCCATGTGCAACGATTAAAACCTTTTGTTTTTCAATAATAGCCTGTTTAATAGTTTTGTTCCAATAGGGTAAAAATCGCGCTACTGTATCTTTTAAGCATTCAGTTGAAGGCAATAACTTTTTGTCAATTTTGTTGTATTTATTTTCATTAACTGGATGCCTGACGTCATTAATATCCAATTCAGGAGGTCTTATATCGTAACTTCTTCGCCATTTTAAGACTTGCTCTTCACCATATTTTAGGGCGGTTTCAGCTTTGTTTAACCCTTGTAAGGCTCCATAACTTTTTTCATTTAATTGCCAAGAGCGAAATACTGGAATCCATGCCAAATCCATTTCATCCAATACATTCCATAGTGTATGAATGGATCTTTTTAATACTGAAGTATAAGCTATATCAAAGGTATATCCTTCTTTTTTAAGCAATTGCCCTGCATTTTTTGCTTCGTGAATTCCATTTTTGGTTAAATCAACATCCGTCCATCCTGTAAACCGATTTTCTTTATTCCATTGACTTTCTCCATGTCGTAATAAAACTAATTTCATTTTTATTTATTTTAAAGTTAAAATCCAAATAGTAAAGTTAATAATCCTACAATAAATGCATAAATTATATTCACAATTTTTACTGCTAAAAAAATTCTTTTAGATTCTGCAAGTACAGGCAACATTCCATGTCCATCTTGTGATATTGAACTTGCCAATAAAATGCTAAACGGGATACTCGTGAACTCAATAAAGAGGGAAAAAAGAAACACCAATAATTTTCCACCTGAAAATTGTTGGTAATATTCTTCAATCTACCAAGAGTAAGCTTTGTAGTTTTACCTACTTCGCAGTAAACATAATTTAATGAACAAATTTTTTTAAGCATTAAGTCAATTCCTAATAACATTCCCAACCGGCGTGACGGAACAGGTCCAAAAAGATGCTTATACATAATTTTTTGGGACATTTTCTAATAACTTTTTTAAACATTTGATTTTAAAACAAAACCTTGGGACTTGCTTTTTATAGTTGAGATACTGCTCTCCAAATTTATTAATTGCCTCTGGTTCCTCAAGTAATTTTATCATTATCAGCATAAAAATTATTTCTATGGGTGCAATAATAAGAATGAATGAAGGCGAACCAATTAAAAAAGCTATTCCAACGGGAAAAAGGAATAACCCGAGGTACATTGGATGTCTCATGTAATTGTAAATTCCCTGTTTTACAAGAACATTAGTTTCCATCCTTTTTAATTTGCCTTTTCGTCCATATTTCGCAAGTGTCCTACCTGTATTTTTACTTACTTTTATTACAAGGGACAACAGAAAAACACCAATTAAAAAACTGACAATATGAAGGATTATATTTTGATGGACATTCTCAAATATCAAATAATCAAGATAATATCCCAAAATACTACCGCCAAAAATCATTATTATCCAAATTACAATCCTTATCATGTATCTGTGATTTACTGTTTATATTTTCAAAATAATAGGTATAACTTTACTTCTGCTATGATTTGCTATTTCTTTTATGTGATTTAATGTTCCAAGTAAAATCGGAGCTTGTACTTCAACCGGATTATAGGGTTCATTTCTCATTTTAAGAATCTTCATAAATAATCGAAACGGTTTTTTCCTGCGGGATAGAATTAAATTATCTGCTATTTCCGCTTCACTTTGGAATTTAATCCTACAGGATTTAATTTCATTGTATTTTAACGTTAAATTAATTTACAGGAACAACAAAGTCCTCCAACTTTGTTAAAAAAGCAAATAGTATTTAACAATCAGAATAGAAGGATATAAAATTCCGTCAATCTTTATTTAATAACTCTTCTCTGACCATTGTATGTCCGCACTCAGGGCATTTCAGTGTTGTACATTTAATCCCCTGTTGATGTTGAACTTTAGCACCACATTTAGCACATACACAATATCCTCCGACACCATACCCTCCACCTTTGTTTTTTCCTTTACCGCCACCATTTCCAAGGCCTTTGTCATGATTGGCTCCGTTGTTTTTTTCCGATTTTGTCATGATTTCACTATTTTTAATTTTTATAATTTATTTTTAAAAATATAAGGCGCTTACTGCAAACTTTGATTATCTTGTACATTATGCAGCAAGAGCCTGACATTTTATTCTTTTTCTTTCATATTCCTTAATGTTTTGATGGCAATAATTTCAGCAGCTTTTATCAGCGGATATGCAGCAGGAGAAGCAGTAAGGCAGGGATGTGTGCCGATTTGCATGGTTAAAAATGAATTTACAGACATGCGGTTTTGTATGGCTAAGCCAATAACATTCGTTAATTCACCTGCCTCTAAGCCACCAATAACTTCTCCACCTATGATGACACCCGAGTTTTTAGCCGCAATAAGTTTTACAATTTGTTTGTGCGCATCAGGTAAATTCCCGGGGTGACGGTTCACGCCCTCAAAAAGCCCGGTAAGTGTTGCTATACCTTCCATTTCAGCCCTTTGCCCGGTGACACCTGCAGTTCCAAAACCAGTGTTGCCAATGGCTGTAGAATAAATTGCAATGGTTCCGCTAAAAGTTTTAACTACGTTCAGATTGAATAAATTCATTCCACAAATTCTGGCTTCTGCACAAGCTGTGGAGGCTAACATCGTTGCAATCCTACTTCGCGTAACAAAATCACGTTTTTGAGCACAATCCCCAACAGCAAACACATCCTTTATATGTGTACGCATGTATTCATCAACAGCAATAAAATTGTCTTCATCAACATAAATTCCTGCTTTTTTCGCCAGTTCACTATTCGGTTTGTAACCTATTGACAGTATAACCGCATCCATATCCATCTTTTCTCCGTCTTCAAGCTCAATGGCTTCCACTTTGTTAGTTCCGAGAACTTTACTTATCCCTTTGCCTGCGATAATATTAACCCCTCTGCCTGCAAGTAATTCATGGATTTTCTCAGCAACTTCAGCATCGAATGCCAGGTTAAGTATGTTAGGCATCTTTTCAATCAAAGTAACCTTATAGCCATGCTTGGCAAGTTCGTCGGAAAGTTCTACTCCGATAAAACCTGCCCCGATTACCGCAATATTTTTTGCCGCACCCAGCTTATTTTTCATGTCATCAAGATACTCCTTGTCTTTGGGGACTGTAAAAACATTTTCCAAATCACCTCCTTCTAACCATTTAGGTTTCATAGGGGTTGAGCCTGTCGCAATAACGAGTTTATGATAGCCTATTTTTTCGCCGCTTGCAAACACAACTTCTTTATTGCCAATATTAATATCAATTGCCTCATCAACAATGGATGTTACACTGCATTTTTGTAATGCAGCATCAACAGGCATAATATTTTTATCGCTGCTATCAAGTGTCCCAAATATGTATGGAATGCCGCAAGGAACCATCATCTCTTTTTGTTTTTTTACAAGGATAAATTCTTTTTTTGGCCAGTGTGACTTACCCGTTACTGCTGTTACCATTCCGGCAGCGCTGCCGCCGATAATTAATACATCTGTTGTTTTCATTTTTATTTAATTTTGTCATATTGTAAGTTTTAAAGTAATTAATATACATTCATTTATTTCGAATAGTATTTTTTATAACTATTCTTACATAAGTATGCGTAAAAAAATTTCTTAAAACTTAGATGTTTTTTTAATAAATTTATTTAAATTATTTAAGGTCTGTTTTAATAATACATAAGCACTTGATAAACAACGAATAATTAGTGTAAATTCTTCTTATTTATATATTTAATTTCATTTT
>JBAZGP010000020.1:0-21057 GCA_041652835.1 Lutibacter sp.
TCTTTAAAATCATTTTATAAATTTCTTCAAAAAATAAAACAAATGGAGGTAAACGCTTTAGTGAAACATCAGGCTTTAAAGGTATTGAAACAAGTCCAGATTCCGTTTTCAGAAAAGGAAATTTTTAGCGTATTAAATTCAGCAGATGATGAAACGGATTTTGAATCTGTTCGAAATAAATTAATTGTCGAATTATTTTATTCCACAGGAATGCGAAGGAATGAATTAATCAATATTAAAATTTATGATGTGGATTTTGTTAATGAAACCGTTAAAGTTCTGGGAAAGAGGAATAAAGAACGTTACATCCCGTTATTAAAATCTGTACTGGAATCACTTAAAAAATACAGTAAACTTCGGGAAGAAATTGAAGTTGAAGTGCCTTATTTATTTTTAACAAAAAGCGGTAAAAAAATCTATGATATGCTTGTATATCGTGTAATAAATAATTATTTTAGTGCAGTGTCATCAAAAGTTAAAAAGAGTCCCCATGTGATAAGGCATTCTTTTGCAACACACCTGCTTAATGAGGGTGCTGACTTAAACGCTGTTAAAGAATTACTTGGACATTCCAGTTTAGCGTCAACACAAATTTATACCCACAGTAGTTTGGGTAAATTAAAGGAAGTATATAACCAGGCTCACCCAAGGAGCCAAAAAACTGATTTATTATGAAAGTATTTGTACAATCTGTGAATTTTAATGCAGACAAGGATCTTATTGATTTTATTGAGAAAAAAGTAACTGGTTTAGAAAAGTATTATGATAAAATTGTAGATTCTGAAGTGTTTTTAAAGGTGCAACAAACGAGCGAAAAAGAGAATAAATTGGTTGACATCAAAATTAACATCCCGGGCAATGACATTGTAGTCAAAAAACAATGCAAAACATTTGAGGAAGGAACGATGTCCGCTGTAGATTCCTTAAAAAGAAAGTTGACTAAAGAAAAAGAAAAAGTTCGTGAAAAATAAAATATTAAAAATTATCATAAATGTTTTGTTTAAAAAATAAAACTTTAATACATTTGCAGTCCGTTAGAAATAGCGGACTTCTTTTGTGGAGTTAAAAGCCGATGTAGCTCAGCTGGCTAGAGCAGCTGATTTGTAATCAGCAGGTCGTGGGTTCGAGTCCCTCTATCGGCTCAATAACAAGTGAATTGTTATTTGAAGTAAAAAGAGTGATTGTATTTGGTATGGGCGAGAAGCCTGTCCCGAGCGCAGTCGAGGGGAGTCCCTCTATCGGCTCAATAACAAGTGAATTGTTATTTGAAGTAAAAAGAGTGATTGTATTTGGTATGGGCGAGAAGCCTGTCCCGAGCGCAGTCGAGGGGAGTCCCTCTATCGGCTCAATAACAAGTGAATTGTTATTTGAAATAATGCTCAGATGAAAAATGACTTCAAATGGAAGTGATTTAGATGGTGTAAAAGTGAATACTTTATGCCGAGCGCAGTCGAAGAAGTATCTCTATCGGCCAGATCTTTGAAAAATGGTGAGATACTCAAGTGGCCAACGAGGGCAGACTGTAAATCTGCTGCGCAAGCTTCGAAGGTTCGAATCCTTCTCTCACCACAATTGGTTTATAACAATAAGAACCAATAGAGAAATGAAAAAAATATTGCGAGAGTAGCTCAGTTGGTAGAGCTTCAGCCTTCCAAGCTGACTGTCGCCGGTTCGAGCCCGGTCTCTCGCTCTTTTTTTTGCCGGTGTAGCTCAGGGGTAGAGTGTTTCCTTGGTAAGGAAGAGGTCATGGGTTCAAATCCCATCATTGGCTCAAAAATTAGAATTGAAATTAACACTATATATAACTAAGAATTAAAAATTAAAATTTAATAATCATGGCAAAAGCAACCTTTGATCGTTCAAAACCACATTTAAATATTGGAACTATTGGACACGTTGATCACGGTAAAACAACTTTAACAGCTGCTATTACTGTAGTATTAGCGGAAAAAGGATTTTGTGAAATAAAAAACTTTGATCAAATTGATAACGCTCCTGAGGAGAAAGAAAGAGGTATCACTATCAATACCTCACACGTTGAATATGCAACAGCAAAACGTCATTATGCTCACGTTGACTGTCCAGGTCACGCGGATTATGTAAAAAACATGGTAACTGGTGCTGCACAAATGGACGGCGCAATTATTGTGGTTGCTGCTACAGACGGACCAATGCCTCAAACAAGAGAGCATATCTTATTAGGTCGTCAGGTTGGTATTCCAAGATTGGTTGTATTCATGAATAAAGTGGATATGGTTGATGATGAGGAATTATTGGAACTTGTAGAAATGGAAATCAGAGATTTATTGTCTTTCTATGACTATGATGGTGACAATACTCCAGTTATTCAAGGATCAGCTTTAGGAGCTTTAAACAAAGAGCCTAAATGGATGGAAAAAATAATGGAATTGATGGATGCCGTTGATACTTGGATTGAATTGCCAGTTCGTGATATTGATAAACCTTTCCTTATGCCGGTTGAAGATGTATTTTCAATTACTGGTCGTGGAACAGTTGCTACTGGTCGTATTGAAACAGGAATCGCAAATACAGGTGATATCATTGATATTATTGGTATGGGAGCTGAAAAATTAACTTCTACAATTACGGGAGTTGAAATGTTTCGTAAAATATTAGATAGAGGTGAAGCTGGAGATAATGTTGGCCTTTTATTAAGAGGTATTGCAAAAGAAGACATCAAAAGAGGAATGGTAATCTGTAAAAAAGGTTCAGTAACTCCACATGGTAAATTCAAAGCAGAGGTTTACGTTCTTAAAAAAGAAGAAGGTGGTCGTCATACTCCATTCCATAACAACTACCGTCCACAATTTTATGTGCGTACAACAGATGTAACTGGAACAATTACTTTACCTGAAGGAGTTGAAATGGTAATGCCCGGTGATAACTTAACAATAAGTGTTGTTTTACATCAACCAATCGCATTAAACGTAGGTTTGCGTTTTGCAATACGTGAAGGTGGTAGAACTGTTGGTGCTGGTCAGGTTACTGAATTATTAGATTAATAATATACACCTTATAATCATAATCATAGGTGCTTCTTTTAAGAGGAGGCACCTTATGTTTACGGGTGTAGCTCAGTTGGTAGAGCACTGGTCTCCAAAACCAGGTGTCGGGAGTTCGAGTCTCTCCACCCGTGCAAATAAAAAAGTGGTGTGAGAAGTTTATCCTGAGCGTAGTCGAAGGAAGTCTCTCCACACGTGCAAATAAAAAAGTGGCGTGAGAAGTTTATCCTGAGACTCAAAAGCTTTCAGGATTGAAGGAAGTCTCTCCACCTATCCAAAATTTGAAAAAATGAATTTAATCAATTACATAAAAGACTCATTTGAAGAGTTGCGCAATAAAGTCTCTTGGATTTCTTGGGAAGAAGCTCAAAAATCGACTGTTGTTGTTGCTACATTTACAATATTATTTGCCTTGGCAGTATTTGCTGTAGATAAAGTTTTTCAAGCTGTTTTAACTGAATATTTTAAATTGTTTTAATAAGTAAAATTTAGTATGACAGATTCTGTTAAAAAATGGTATGTTGTTAGAGCGATTGGAGGACAAGAGAATAAGGTGAAAACTTATATCGAAAATGAGATTGCTCGTTTAGGCATGACTGATTATGTTGATAGAGTTCTTGTACCTTCAGAAAAAGTAATTCAAGTGCGTAATGGAAAAAAAATAAATAAAGAACGTGTTTATTTTCCAGGTTATGTTATGATTGAAGCAAATTTAAGTGGTGAACTTCCACATATCATTAAATCAATACCAGGAGTTATCGGATTTTTAGGAGAAATTAAAGGAGGTGATCCTGTTCCTATGAGAAAATCTGAAATTAACAGAATGCTGGGTAAAGTTGATGAGTTATCGGTTCAAAATGATAATGTCGCAATTCCATTTATTGTTGGAGAAACAGTAAAAGTAATTGATGGACCATTTAATGGTTTTGATGGCACTATTGAAAAAATAAATGAAGAAAAACGCAAACTTGAAGTAATGGTTAAGATTTTTGGTAGAAAAACGCCATTAGAATTAAGTTATATGCAAGTTGAAAAAATTTCATAATTGTTACAAATAATAATTTAAGATATTACGCATTAGCTTCCAAATTTATGTGTAATAATAATTTAAGATTTAAAGATGGCAAAAGAGATATTTAAAGTAGTAAAATTACAGGTTAAAGGAGGTGCTGCTAACCCATCACCACCAGTTGGACCTGCTTTGGGTGCTGCCGGAGTTAATATTATGGAGTTTTGTAAGCAATTTAATGCAAGAACTCAAGACAAACAAGGAAAGATTTTACCAGTAGCAATTACTGTTTATAAAGATAAATCTTTTGAGTTTGTGGTTAAAACTCCTCCAGCAGCAATGCAAATTTTAGAAGCTGCTAAAGTGAAAAAGGGTTCTGCTGAACCTAACCGTAAAAAGGTAGCTACAGTAAGCTGGGATCAATTAAGAGTTATCGCTGAGGATAAAATGCAAGATTTAAATGCATTTACAATCGAATCTGCTATGATTATGATAGCTGGTACGGCACGCTCATTGGGTGTTAATGTAAGTGGAGAAGCTCCTATAAAAAAATAAAACAGTTATTATAATGGCAAAATTAACTAAAAAGCAAAAAGAAGCACATGCTAAGATTGAAAAAAATCTTGCATATTCTTTAAAAGATGCTTCCGCTTTAGTAAAAGAAATTACAAGTGTAAATTTCGATGCATCTATTGATATAGCTGTCAGATTAGGCGTAGACCCTCGTAAAGCAAATCAAATGGTGAGAGGTGTGGTTACATTACCTCACGGAACCGGTAAAGATGTTAAAGTATTGGCATTGGTAACTCCAGATAAAGAAGCTGAAGCTTTAGAAGCTGGTGCAGATTACGTTGGATTAGATGACTATCTTCAAAAAATTAAAGATGGTTGGACTGATGTGGATGTTATTATCACTATGCCAAGTGTTATGGGTAAATTGGGTCCTTTAGGTCGTATTTTAGGACCAAGAGGTTTAATGCCTAACCCTAAAACTGGAACAGTAACTATGGACGTTGCAAAAGCAGTAAAGGAAGTTAAAGCTGGTAAAATAGATTTTAAAGTCGATAAAACCGGTATTGTACACGCAGGTATTGGAAAAGCATCATTTAATGCCGAACAAATTACTGACAACGCACATGAAATTATCAATACTTTATTAAAACTTAAGCCTACAACAGCTAAAGGAACTTATATTAAAAGTATTTATCTTTCAAGTACAATGAGCCCTGGAGTGAATATTGACACAAAATCAGTTTAATTAAAGTTAAAACTTAGTAATTATGACGAGAGAAGAAAAATCACAAGTAATAGAAGCTTTAACAACCAAGTTAACTGAAGGAAAGATTATCTATTTTGCAGATATATCAGGGTTAAATGCTTTGCAAACATCAAATTTACGCAGAGCCTGTTTTAAAGCAAATATAAAACTGGCAGTTGTTAAAAACACATTGCTTAATAAAGCAATGGACAAATCTGAAAAAGATTTCGGAGATTTACCATCGATATTAAAAGGAAATACTTCTTTAATGATATCCGAATCAAGTAGTGCTCCAGCGAAATTAATTAAAGATTTCAGAAAAAAATCTCTTATTCCTTTGTTAAAAGGAGCTTATGTTGAAGAAGCAATCTATATTGGCGACAATCAATTAGAATCTTTGGTTAACATAAGATCTAAAGAACAAGTTATTGGAGATATTATTGGCTTATTACAATCCCCTGCTAAAAATGTTATTTCAGCATTGCAATCTGGAGGTAATAAACTATCTGGTATTCTTACAACATTATCAGAAAAATAAATACGCGCACTAAATAAACTAAATAATAAAAATTAAACAAAGAGAAATGGCAGATTTAAAAGATTTCGCAGAGAAACTTGTTAGCTTAACGGTTAAAGAAGTAAATGAGTTGGCTAAAATATTAAAAGACGAATATGGTATTGAACCAGCAGCAGCAGCAGTTGCAGTTGCAACACCAGCAGCAGCAGGAAGTGATGACGAAGCAGAAGTAAAAACTGAATTTGATGTTATTTTAAAAGCGGCTGGAGACTCTAAGTTAGCAGTCGTTAAATTAGTTAAAGAATTAACTGGTTTAGGTCTTAAAGAAGCTAAAGCTATTGTAGATGCTGCACCAGCACCAATAAAAGAAGGTATTTCTAAAGACGAAGCAGAAGGTTTAAAAGCTGCATTAGAAGAAGCTGGAGCTGAGGTTGAGCTTAAATAAGCTTTCATTAGCTAACACAATTTAGGGTTTAGGTCGGGGTGAAAGCCTCAGACCTAAACCGCTTTGTGTATATATTAGTTCTTACATTTTAAAAGTTTTATTAACTTAAAGTATTTGTCCCTTGGCAACAAAAAAAATCACCGAAAGAATAAACTTTGCATCAGCTAAATTGGTAATGGAATATCCAGATTTCTTGGATATCCAAGTAAAATCATTTCAAGATTTTTTTCAATTAAAAACCAAAGCTGACGAAAGAAGTACCGAAGGATTATATAAAACCTTCCTGGATAACTTCCCAATTAGTGATACTCGCAACCAATTTGTGTTAGAGTTTTTGGACTACTTTGTAGATCCACCCAGATATTCAATTCAAGAATGTATCGAAAGAGGTTTAACCTATTGTGTGCCTTTAAAAGCGCGTTTAAAACTCTATTGTACGGATCCTGAACATGAAGATTTTGAAACTATTGTGCAAGATGTTTATCTTGGAACAATTCCTTACATGACACACAGTGGTACCTTTGTAATCAATGGTGCGGAAAGGGTTGTAGTTTCTCAATTACATCGTTCACCTGGTGTATTCTTTGGGCAATCATTCCACGCAAACGGAACAAAATTATATTCAGCAAGGGTAATTCCTTTTAAAGGTTCTTGGATAGAGTTTGCAACTGATATCAATCAAGTAATGTATGCTTATATTGATAGAAAGAAAAAATTACCGGTAACAACTTTGTTTAGGGCAATTGGCTACGAAAGAGATAAAGATATTCTTGAAATTTTTGACCTTGCAGAAGAAATTAAAGTTTCAAAAAGTGGTCTTAAAAAATATATAGGCAGAAAATTGGCCGCACGTGTTTTAAAAACTTGGTTTGAAGATTTTGTTGATGAAGATACTGGCGAGGTTGTTTCTATTGAAAGAAATGAAATCGTATTGGACAGAGATACCATTTTAGAAAAAGATCAAATTGAAGAAATTATTGAATCTGGATCAAAAACAATCCTGCTTCATAAAGAAGATAATGAAATGGCTGATTATGCCATTATTCACAATACCTTACAAAAAGATCCAACAAACTCTGAAAAAGAAGCTGTTGAACATATTTACAGACAGTTAAGAAACGCTGAGCCGCCAGATTTTGAAACTGCTAAAGGTATTATTGATAAATTATTCTTCTCAGAACAACGTTACAATTTAGGTGAAGTTGGACGTTACAGAATGAACAAAAAGTTAGGCTTAGATGTATCAGTAGATGCAAAAGTTTTAACTAAAGAAGATATTATTACTATTATCAAAAATTTGATAAAATTAGTCAATTCAAAAGCGGAAGTGGATGATATTGACCATTTATCAAACCGTCGTGTACGTACCGTAGGCGAGCAATTGGCCAGCCAGTTTGGCGTAGGTCTTTCTCGTATGGCTCGTACCATTCGCGAACGAATGAATGTACGTGATAATGAAGTGTTTACACCAATTGATTTGATAAACGCTAAAACGTTGTCATCTGTGATTAATTCATTTTTTGGGACAAACCAATTGTCTCAATTTATGGATCAAACAAATCCATTGGCTGAAATCACCCATAAACGAAGGTTATCAGCTTTAGGACCTGGAGGTTTATCCAGAGAAAGAGCAGGATTTGAGGTTCGTGACGTTCACTTTACACACTATGGTCGCTTATGTCCTATTGAAACGCCTGAGGGACCAAATATTGGTTTAATTTCATCTTTGGCAGTTTTTGCTAAAGTGAATAATTTAGGGTTTATTGAAACGCCTTACAGAAAGGTTGCCAACGGACGGGTTAATATTAGTGATGAGCCATCCTATTTAAGTGCTGAAGAAGAAGAAGGAATGAAATTTGCCCAGTCAAATCTTCCTTTAGATAATGAAGGTAATTTTATAAACGACAAAGTAATTGTTCGTGAAGAAGCAGATTATCCTGTAGTTGAACCGAATGAGGTAAACTTTATGGATGTTGCCCCTAATCAAATTGCCTCAATTTCAGCTTCCTTAATTCCGTTTTTGGAGCACGATGATGCAAACCGTGCATTGATGGGATCGAATATGATGCGTCAGGCTGTTCCTTTAATTAGACCAGAAGCACCTATTGTTGGTACTGGTTTAGAACGAAGAGTTGCAAAAGATTCACGTATTTTAATCAATGCTGAAGGAGTTGGTACTGTTGAGTATGTTGATGCCGACAATATTAAAATAAAATATGATAAAACTGATGAAGAACGTTTGGTTAGCTTTGACAGCGACAGTAAAACATACAACCTAATCAAGTTTAGAAAAACAAACCAAGGAACTTCAATCAATCTAAAACCAATTGTTAAAAAAGGAGATAGGGTTATAGAAGGCCAAGTGCTTTGTGAAGGTTATGCCACACAAAACGGTGAATTGGCTTTGG
Source organism: Lutibacter sp. (assembly GCA_041652835.1). Lineage (GTDB taxonomy): Bacteria > Bacteroidota > Bacteroidia > Flavobacteriales > Flavobacteriaceae > Lutibacter. Next base: position 8,661 of record JBAZGP010000020.1, read on the forward strand.
GAAGAAATATGAAAGTGGCTTTTATGCCTTGGAAAGGGTATAACTTTGAGGATGCAATTGTGATTTCCGAAAAAGTGGTAAAAGAGGATATTTTCACTTCAATCCATATTGATGAATATTCGTTGGAAGTAAGAGACACTAAATTAGGTGCTGAAGAATTGACAAACGACATTCCAAATGTTTCTGAAGAAGCTACAAAGGAATTGGATGAAAATGGAATGATACGTATTGGTGCAGAAGTAAAACCGGGAGATATTTTAATCGGTAAAATTACACCTAAAGGAGAATCTGACCCAACACCTGAAGAAAAATTATTGAGAGCTATTTTTGGTGATAAAGCCGGAGATGTAAAAGATGCTTCATTAAAAGCCTCTCCATCATTGCGTGGTGTGGTAATTGATAAAAAGTTATTTGAACGTGCCGTAAAAGACAAATCAAAAAGGGCAAAAGATAAAATCAGTATTGTTAATTTAGAGAGTAAATTTAATGCAAAACTGGAAGATTTACGTACGATTTTAACTGAAAAATTATTCAGCCTAATCAGTGGAAAAACTTCTCAGGGAGTGAATAACGATTTGGGTGAAGAAATTCTTCAGAAAGGCAAAAAGTTTACCCTTAAAATGCTTAATGCGGTTCCTGATTTTGCTTATTTAACCAGTGGCGTTTGGACTACGGATGACCATATTAATAAGCTAATATCAGAATTGATACATAACTACAAAATTAAGGTTAATGATTTACAAGGATCTTTGCGTCGTGAGAAATTTTCAGTTTCAGTAGGTGATGAATTGCCTGCAGGAATTTTAAAACTTGCCAAAATTTACATCGCTAAAAAACGTAAGTTAAAAGTAGGTGATAAAATGGCAGGACGTCACGGTAATAAAGGTATTGTTGCCCGTATTGTCCGTCAGGAAGATATGCCGTTCTTAGCAGATGGAACACCGGTTGATATCGTTTTGAATCCGCTTGGAGTACCTTCTCGTATGAATATCGGACAGATTTATGAAACGGTTCTTGGTTGGGCCGGTCAACAACTTGGCAGAACATTTGCAACTCCTATTTTTGATGGTGCTAAAATTGAGCAGATTAATCAGTTAAGCGAGGAAGCAGGAATTCCAAAATATGGACATACTTATTTATATGATGGTGGCACAGGCGAACGTTTTGATCAACGAGCAACAGTTGGTGTAATTTATATGATTAAATTAGGCCATATGATTGATGATAAAATGCACGCACGTTCCATTGGACCATACTCATTAATTACACAACAGCCATTAGGCGGGAAAGCGCAATTTGGAGGTCAACGTTTTGGTGAGATGGAGGTATGGGCACTTGAAGCTTATGGAGCATCAAGTACTTTACGCGAAATCTTAACAGTAAAATCTGATGATGTTTTAGGTAGAGCTAAAACCTACGAAGCCATTGTAAAAGGTGATGATATGCCTGAACCTGGATTACCGGAATCATTTAACGTATTAATGCACGAGCTTAGAGGCCTTGGATTAGACGTTAGGTTAGAGGAGTAACAAACTATCATAGTTAGGAAGTTTTTTGCTTCCTAACTATTTAATTTATTTTACATTTTTAAATTCGAATCCATCATTATTATGGCAAGAAAGATTGACAATAAATACACTGTAAAAAAATTCAATAAAATTTCTATTGGGTTGGCATCTCCTGAAGTGATTCTTGAGAAATCAAATGGAGAAGTTTTAAAACCGGAAACTATAAATTACCGAACTCACAAACCTGAAAGAGATGGATTGTTTTGTGAGCGAATTTTTGGACCAATAAAAGATTTTGAATGTGCTTGTGGAAAGTACAAGAGAATTCGTTATAAAGGAATAGTTTGTGACCGTTGCGGCGTTGAAGTAACTGAGAAAAAAGTTCGTAGAGACAGGGTAGGACACATTAACTTGGTGGTTCCTGTTGCCCATATTTGGTATTTTAGATCATTGCCTAACAAAATGGGATACCTTTTAGGTTTGCCTTCAAAAAAGTTAGATATGATTATTTACTACGAACGTTATGTAGTCATTCAACCTGCTGGAGCTAAAAATTCTGCTGGGGAACCATTGCAAAAAATGGATTTCTTAACGGAAGAAGAATATTTGGATATTCTTGAATCTTTTCCTAGTGAAAATAGATATTTAGATGACAACGACCCAGAGAAGTTTATCGCTAAAATGGGTGCTGAATGTTTAATAGATTTATTTAATCGTATCAATTTAGATGAATTGTCTTATGAACTTCGTCATAAAGCAAATACAGAAACATCTAAACAACGTAAAACAGAAGCATTAAAAAGATTAAACGTTGTTGAAGCTTTTAGAGATGCAAATAAAAATAGGGAAAATCGTCCGGAATGGATGATTATGAAAGTAATTCCGGTGACACCACCAGAATTGCGCCCTTTAGTGCCATTGGATGGTGGTCGTTTTGCCACTTCCGATTTAAATGATTTGTACCGAAGAGTAATTATTCGTAACAACCGTTTAAAAAGATTGGTTGAAATTAAAGCTCCCGAAGTAATTTTACGTAATGAAAAACGGATGTTGCAAGAATCTGTAGATTCCTTGTTTGACAATACGCGTAAATCTTCTGCAGTAAAAACAGAATCTAACCGTCCATTAAAATCATTATCAGATTCCTTAAAAGGTAAGCAAGGACGTTTCCGTCAAAATTTATTGGGTAAACGTGTTGATTATTCAGCCCGTTCTGTAATTGTGGTTGGACCAGAGTTAAAATTATTTGAATGTGGATTGCCAAAAGATATGGCAGCTGAATTGTACAAACCTTTTGTGATTAGAAAATTAATTGAAAGAGGTATTGTAAAAACAGTAAAATCTGCAAAGAAAATTATAGATAAAAGAGAACCGGTTGTATGGGATATTTTAGAAAATGTTTTAAAAGGACATCCTGTATTATTAAACCGTGCTCCTACATTGCACCGTTTGGGTATTCAAGCTTTTCAACCAAAATTAATTGAAGGAAAAGCAATTCAGTTACATCCTTTAGTTTGTACTGCATTTAATGCCGATTTTGATGGTGACCAAATGGCAGTGCATTTACCATTAGGCCCTGAAGCTATTTTGGAATGTCAATTATTAATGTTGGCCTCTCATAATATTTTAAATCCAGCCAATGGTGCGCCAATTACTGTGCCTTCCCAAGACATGGTGTTGGGATTGTATTATATGACCAAAGAAAGAAAAACTACTCCTGAACATAAAGTAAAAGGGGAAGGATTAACTTTTTATTCCCCTGAAGAAGTAACCATTGCATTCAACGAAAGAGCTGTTGAATTAAATGCGTCTATTAAAGTGAGAACAAAAGATTTTAATGAAGCAGGAGAATTGGTGACTAAAATTATTGAAACCACGGTTGGAAGGGTTTTATTTAATGATGTGGTACCAGAAAAAGCTGGGTATATTAATGAAGTTTTGACCAAAAGAAATTTAAGAGATATTATTGGGCATGTGTTAAAACTTACAGATGTTCCAACAACCGGAAAATTCCTTGATGATATGAAGGATATGGGTTATAAATTCTCGTTTAAAGGAGGTTTATCTTTCAGTTTGGGAGATATTATTATTCCACCAGAAAAACCACAAATGATTGCTGATGCAAATGAACAAGTTGACGTTATTATAGCAAACTATAATATGGGTATGTTAACAAATAAAGAGCGTTACAATCAGGTAATTGATATTTGGGGTTCCACAAACAACCGTTTAACGGAACTTTCCATGAAACGTTTACGTGAAGATCAACAAGGATTTAACTCTGTGTTTATGATGTTGGATTCTGGCGCGAGGGGTTCTAAAGAACAAATTCGCCAGTTAACAGGTATGCGGGGATTGATGGCAAAACCTAAAAAATCTTCATCAGGTGGAGGAGAAATTATTGAAAATCCAATTTTGTCAAACTTTAAAGAAGGTTTGTCAATTCTTGAATACTTTATTTCCACTCACGGTGCACGTAAAGGTCTGGCAGATACCGCATTAAAAACAGCCGATGCTGGTTATTTAACCCGACGATTGGTTGATGTTTCTCAAGATGTGATTATTAATGAAGTGGATTGCGGTACTTTAAGAGGTTTATTTGTTGAACCACTTAAAAAGAATGATGAAATTGTAGAATCATTAAGCGAAAGACTTGATGGTCGTGTTTCATTGCATGATGTTTTGGATCCAATAACTGAGGAGCTTTTGGTAAAATCAGGAGAAGAAATTTCTACCGAGATTGCAAAACGTATTGAAAATTCATCTATTGATGGTGTGGAAGTACGGTCTGCTTTAACATGCGAATCTAAAAAAGGGATTTGTGCAAAATGTTATGGACATAGCTTGTCAACAAGAAAAATGGTACAAATTGGAGAAGCAGTTGGCGTTGTAGCAGCACAATCAATTGGAGAGCCTGGTACACAGTTGACTTTGAGAACATTCCACGTTGGTGGGGTTGCAGGAAATATTTCAGAAGAAAATAGTTTAAATGCAAGACTTTCAGGAACAGCTTCAATCGATGATTTAAAAACGGTACCAAGTAAAGATAATGAGGGAAATACAATTAACATTGTTATTTCAAGAACATCAGAAATAAAAGTTATTGATGAAAAAACCGGATTAACGTTAAGCACAAACAATATTCCTTATGGTTCAACCATCTTTATTAAAGACGGAGAGAAACTTAAAAGAGGTGATATTATTTGTAAATGGGATCCATTTAACGGCGTTATAGTTTCTGAATTTACGGGTAGTATTGAATTTGATAACGTTGAAAAAAGCGTAAATTATCTTGTTGAGATTGATGAACAAACGGGTTTCCGGGAAAAAGTTATTATTGAGTCTAAAAACAAAAAAACAGTACCAACTTTATTGTTAAAAGATAAAAATAATACTGTACTAAGATCATACAACTTGCCCTTAGGAGCTCATTTAATGGTAGAAGATGGTGAGAAAATACCTGCTGGTAAAGTAATTGTTAAAATTCCTCGTAAATCTGGTAAAGCAGGTGATATTACAGGAGGTTTACCACGTGTAACCGAATTATTTGAAGCTCGTAATCCATCAAATCCTGCAGTAGTGTCAGAAATTGATGGTGTTGTTTCCTTTGGAAAAATTAAAAGAGGTAACCGCGAAATAGTTGTTGAGTCTAAATTGGGAGATGTTAAAAGGTATTTAATCAAACTTTCAAACCAAATCTTAGTTCAGGAAAACGATTATATAAAAGCTGGAATGCAACTTTCTGAAGGTGCAACCGCACCTGATGATATTTTAAATATTCAAGGGCCTGCAAAAGTTCAGGAATATTTGGTGAATGAAATTCAGGAGGTTTATCGTTTGCAAGGGGTGAAAATTAACGACAAGCATTTTGAAGTTGTTGTTCGCCAAATGATGCGTAAAGTTAAAATAATTGACTCTGGAGATACCTTATTTTTAGAAAATCAATTGGTGCATAAAAATGATTTTTTTGAAATAAATGATGATATTTACGGATTGAAAGTGGTTGAAAATGCAGGAGATTCTGATATTTTAAAAGAAGGTCAAATAATTACGCCTCGACAATTGCGTGACGAAAATTCCGTATTGCGCAGAGAAGATAAAAATTTGGTTGAAGCAAGAGATTCAAGACCAGCAACGGCTGAACAAATTTTACAAGGAATTACAAGAGCGTCATTACAAACAAAATCTTTTATTTCTGCAGCATCATTCCAGGAAACTACTAAAGTATTAAACGAAGCTGCGGTGAGTGGTAAAGTTGATTTCTTAGAAGGATTAAAAGAAAATGTAATTGTTGGAAAACGTATTCCGGCAGGAACAGGAATGAAAAGTTATGACAATATAATTGTTGGTCCTAAAGAGGAAATGCTATCAAAACTATAATTTATGAGCAATCAGGAACCTAAAGAAGAAGGTAAAATAAATATTGAATTGGATGATAAAACTGCTGAAGGAATCTATTCCAATTTGGCGATTATCAATCATTCTGTTTCAGAATTTATTGTTGATTTTATTAGTGTTATGCCAGGGCAACCAAAGGCTAAGGTAAAATCACGAATTATTCTAACTCCGCAACATGCAAAACGCTTGGTTAAGGCGCTTGCGGATAATGTACACAGGTTTGAGAAAAGTTATGGAGAAATAAAGGATTATGATCAGCCTACAATTCCATTGAATTTTGGACCTTCGGGTGAAGCATAAGTATAAAAAAAGCCAAACGAAAGTTTGGCTTTTTTTTATATTTCACTTTCTTTTTAATTTCGTTTTAATAGATTTGCCAACTGTTTAATAGAAACTATTAAAATGAAAATACACTACACCTTATTGATATTTCTGTCAATTTTTAACATTTCAATTTATGGACAAAAGGATACCATTAATTTAAAGGAAGTTGAAGTTACTTCAAACAGAATATCCTTGCCTTTTTCCAAAACTTCACGCACCATAACGATTTTAACTAATAATGATATTGTCAAATCAGCTGCAACAAACCTATCCGACGTGCTGCAAAACGTTGCTGGAGTTGATATTAGAAGAAGAGGAATTGACGGAATGCAATCGGACTTATACATTAGAGGCGGAAGTTTTGATCAAACCTTGTTGTTAATTGATGGCGTAAAAATGGATGATGCACAAACGGGACATCATACAATGAATGCTATTCTGTCTTTGGAAAATATAGAAAGAATTGAAATTATAAAAGGTCCGGCTGCCCGTATTTATGGACAAAATGCTTTTACCGGTGCTATAAATATTATCACAAAAGCGGTAACGGAAAATAGCACAGTCTTAAATTTTAACTACGGTTCTTATCATAATAAAAAAGTGGAGGTTTCTTTGACTCACAAATTTAAAGAAGGTGGTATTTTGGCTTCGGTAGGTTATCAGGAATCGGAAGGATACAGATTTAATACGGATTTTGAAAATGTTTCTGCCTTTTTAAAATTCAATTTCAAAAATTATAATTTGATAACTTCTTTTGCACAGCGTAAATTTGGCGCAAACGGCTTCTACGCGAGTCCTGCTAATAAAGATCAATATGAAGAAACGCAAACAAGTTTGGTGGCGCTTTCTTCACATTATTCATTTGAAAAAATCACGGCTAAACCAAGAATTTATTGGAGAAGAAATGAAGATATGTATTTGTTTATTCGTGAAAATCCTTCATACTATAGAAATTTGCATATTTCAAATAAAATTGGAGTGGAAACAAACGTGGTGTTTAATTCGAGCCTTGGAAAAACGGGTGTTGGTATAGATATTTCAAGAGTATTTTTAGTGAGCAATAACTTAGGAGATCACCAAAGAACCGCTATAACTGGGTTTGTAGAACATAGGTTTGAATTATTAAATAAAAACCTTGATATTACTCCTGGAATTGCAATAAGTTCTTATTCTGATTTTGATATCAAATCATTTACAGGTTTGGATATGGGTTATCGCTTTTCAGATAAGTTTAAAATATACGGAAATATTGGTTATACTTATCGCGTACCTACTTTTACCGATTTATATTATGTGGGTCCAACCACCAAAGGAAATCACAATTTGGAGGCGGAATCTGCTTTGGCCGAGGAGTTGGGGATTAAATTTACTATCCCCAATTTTCAAATGGATGTAACTTTATTCACTAGAAAATCGGATAATTTAATTGACTGGACTAAAGATAATGAAGCTGATAAATGGGAAGCCAGAAATTTTAGTGAAGTTGTTGCGCAAGGGGTAGAAACAACTATTAATTATCATTTTGATTTAGGAAAAAACCAACAAAAATTAAACTTAGGTTACAGCTTTATCGATGATAATATTAAAGATAATAATATGTCGTTTACCCAATATTCCATAAACAGCATCAAACATCAACTCACATCGAGTATTGACACTAAATTTTGTCCAATTTTCAGCCAACATATTTCATATAGGTATATAGAAAGAACCAACGGACAAAATTACAATGTTGTGGACGCTAAAATACTTGCGGTACTTAAAAATAATATGGAGTTTTCATTAATAGCCAATAATATTTTTAATACCGAATACACTGAAACCAATTTGGTGCCTATGCCAAAAGGTAATGTGATGGTTGGGTTTAAGTACAGGTTATAAAATAAATAATATAAATTGTAATTTCAATTAGGTTTAATGGAAAATAAATTAAAGTCATTTGAAGAATTTTACCCGTTTTATTTAAAACAGCATAGTAATAAAATATGTAGATTACTGCATGTTATTGGAACAACTCTTGTTTTATCACTGGCATTTACGGCCTTATACCATAATATACCTAAATTATGGATTGCTGTACCAATTGCTGGTTATGGTTTTGCCTGGGTTGGTCATTTCTTTTTTGAAAAAAATAAACCTGCTACTTTTAAATATCCTTTTTGGAGTTTGAAATCTGATTTTAAAATGTATTTTGATATTCTCTCGGGAAAACTAACATTAGATTCTTCAAAAGATTAATAATTTAATTTTCTTCGGTTTTAATTATAAACTCTTATTTAAAATTTATAGCAATTCAACTTATTTTATTAATTATGTAAAGAATTACTTATTTTAGTGATTTATTATTATCATATATTGCCTTTAACGTTAAAATATTATTAATATAATAATAAATTACTTGTATAGGTACAAATTATATTGTATTTTTGCCGTGTAAATAACTACTAATTTAATTCGTTATGGAAACTTTAAAAAAAGTTAAAAATCAAGAACAAAAAACAAGGCAAAATACCATCGATTTTAGAAACTCCAAGAGCAGTACTTGGAATAATAAAAGAAGATTCGGGGTATAAAATTCGATTATTATTGTTGCATGATTATTTGAAATAAAAAGGGCGAAAGATTTAAATCTTTCGCCTTTCTAAGTTAATAAAATAGGGTTATAATTTTATTTGATAGAACTATGGGATGACAATGAGTGATATTAACGGGTTGCTTTTCTTGATTTTTAAGTCTACTAAATAAAATAACAAATAAAACTTTGCAATGGTCTATTCATTTAGCTTATTGATAGTTGGGTTTTAATATTTCTATCTACAAGAAATTATCGTTGTACGCATACGATGTTTCTCAATTTCAAATCCTAAATAACAGGCAATTGGATACGCGTATTTTTGTTTACAATTTTGTAACAAGTACAGGAAAAGATTTATCCAATGATAAACTGGCAGGAATTATAGATTTAAATCTGAAATTCTCACCTAACGAGGCTAAAATTATTTTTGTAAATACGTCTAATGATGGATTATTATTAAAATCAATTTATAAGATGGATTTAGATTTTACAAGAACTACTAATAATAGAACTTTATTATTTTTAAATGCAATGATGCCCGATTGGGAATAAATTTAAATAAATCATAAAAAATCTGAATATAACTTTATTCGGTTTTTTTATGCCATCACATTTAAAAAAGAAAAATTACTTTTGCATAACATCATAATTAATTGTCATGAGTTCAGAAAATAGTAAAAGATACAGTCAAAGAGGAGTTTCAGCTTCAAAAGAAGATGTGCATAATGCCATAAAAAATGTTGATAAAGGATTGTTTCCGAAGGCATTTTGTAAGATTGTGCCGGATTATTTGACAAATGATGAAGATTATTGTCTGATTATGCACGCCGATGGTGCAGGAACGAAATCGTCTTTGGCCTATACTTATTGGAAAGAAACTGGTGATATTTCGGTGTGGAAAGGCATTGCTCAAGACGCCCTAATTATGAATATTGACGATTTGATTTGTGTCGGTGCAACAACTAATATTATGCTGTCTTCAACCATCGGACGCAATAAAAATTTAATTCCGGGTGAAGTGATTTCTGCCATCATAAACGGAACCGAAGAATTGCTGCTGGATTTAAAAAAGCACGGCGTTGAAATTCATTCTACTGGTGGCGAAACTGCCGATGTTGGTGATTTGGTTAGAACCATTATTGTGGATTCTACAGTTACTGCGCGAATGAAAAGAACCGACGTTATTGACAATGCAAACATTAAACCTGGTGATGTTATTGTTGGTTTGGCTTCTTTTGGACAAGCTTCTTACGAAAAGGAATACAATGGGGGAATGGGTTCCAACGGACTTACATCTGCCCGGCATGATGTTTTTCACAAGTATTTGGCTGAAAAATATCCTGAAAGTTTTGATGCTGCTGTTCCGAATGAGTTGGTGTATTCAGGAAACATGAAATTAACTGATAACGTTGAAAATTCTCCTATAAATGCCGGAAAATTGGTGCTTTCTCCAACCAGAACTTATGCTCCAATCATAAAAGAAATCCTTCAAAAATTTTCTTCGGAAGAAATACACGGAATGGTGCATTGCAGCGGTGGCGCCCAAACTAAAATTCTTCATTTTATCGATAATTTGCATATTGTAAAAGACAATTTGTTTGCAGTTCCGCCTTTATTTAAATTAATACAGAATCAAAGTAAAACAGATTGGAAAGAAATGTATCAGGTGTTTAATTGTGGCCACAGAATGGAATTGTATGTTTCACCGCATATTGCCGATGAAATTATTGCTATTTCAAAAAGCTTTAATGTGGATGCACAAATTGTGGGCAGGGTGGAAGCTTCTGAAAACAAAAAACTAACCATAAAAAGCGAATTTGGGGTTTTTGAGTATTAAATTTATTGCAATTACAATGAGTGGATTTACACCTCTATTCAAGAATTTGCCTAAAGAGATTGTCTTTTTCTTCAATAACAGACAATATCTTTTTAATGGACATTAAAAAGTACCCGAATAAAATATCAAGAATTTGTTGTAAATTTGCAAACTTATAAAATATAAATGTTAGATAAATTAAGAATAATAAAACAACGCTTTGATGAAGTTTCTGACCTAATAATTCAACCGAATATTATTTCAGACCAAAAACGCTACGTAAAAATCAGTAAAGAATATAAGGATTTAGGCGCAGTAATGAAGGTTGGTAATGAATATCAAAAGTTGTTAAAAAATATTGAAGAAGCCAAAGAAATAATTGCTGATGGATCCGATGAGGAGATGACGCAAATGGCTAAAGCAGAGATTGAAGAAGCTGAAGTTCGTCTTCCAAAATTGGAGGAAGATATTAAGTTTATGTTGATTCCTAAAGATCCTGATGATGCCAAAAACGTGATGGTTGAAATCAGAGCAGGGACGGGAGGAGACGAAGCCAGTATTTTTGCAGGAGATTTATACAGGATGTATACAAAATACTGTGCTGATAAAGGTTGGAAAACAAGTATTGTTGATATGAGTGAAGGTACTTCTGGAGGTTTCAAAGAAGTTATTTTTAGTGTTGAAGGAGATGATGTTTACGGTAATATGAAATTTGAAGCTGGTGTCCATCGTGTACAACGAGTTCCGCAAACAGAAACACAGGGACGGGTTCATACTTCAGCTGCTACAGTGATGGTTTTGCCTGAAGCGGAAGAATTTGATGTGCAAATTGATATGAAAGATGTTCGAGTCGATTTTTTCTGTTCCTCGGGACCAGGCGGGCAATCGGTGAATACCACCTATTCGGCAGTTCGTTTAACACATATTCCTACCGGACTTGTAGCGCAATGTCAAGATCAGAAATCACAGCATAAAAATAAAGACAAAGCAATGCAGGTTTTACGTTCCAGATTGTATGAAATGGAATTGGCAAAAAAGCAACAATCGGATTCTCTTAAACGAAAAAGTATGGTGAGTTCAGGTGATAGATCGGCTAAAATCAGAACCTATAATTATCCTCAAGGAAGGGTTACCGAGCACAGAATTGGCTTGACTATGTACGACTTGCAGAGTATCATCAACGGTGATATTCACAGAATAATTGAAGAATTAAAATTGGCTGAAAATACTGAAAAACTTAAAGAATTAGGTGAAGTCTTTTAATAGCCCTATTCATAAAAACAAAAACCCTCAAAATTATATTTTGAGGGTTTTTGTTTTTTGATTTATTTTGGCATCAAAACAGTCTCAATTATTCTTTATTAAAATTTTGATCTTTAGTTAATTTGAGTGAAACCAATATGCCTATTAAAAGGGAAAGCGCAATAAAAGAAAGCGAAAGCCACTCAGGAAATGCATAATGATGTACTAAAATAAGCTTTACGCCCACAAAAGAAAGAATGGCGATTAAACTGTATTTTAGATAATAAAATTTCACCAACATATTGGAAAGGAAGAAATACATGGATCGCAACCCGAGAATGGCAAAAATATTGGAACTGAAAACTAAAAACGGGTCGGAAGTAATTGCTAATATTGCGGGTACACTGTCTAACGCAAATAAAATATCTGTAAATTCAATAACTATCAAAGCTATAAAAAGAGGCGTTGCCGCATTGATGTGTCTTAATTTAATAAAAAAATGCTCACCTTGCATGTGATTAGTAATGGGAATAA
>JBAZGP010000021.1:0-20628 GCA_041652835.1 Lutibacter sp.
GCACTTTTTCACCATCTGAATTTTTATAAAACTCATTGGTTGCAAGTGAAAAGTTTGCGACTTTCTTGCCGCTCTCTATGTTTTTGGTTTCGGGGGCATTTCCCACGTTTCCAATCAACTGTACTTTGTTTTTTAAAGTGCTCATAATAAAATATTTAAGAATTAATTAAAATTGCTATCTGAACTATTCAGACAGTTTATTGTTATATTTTTTTTTTGAAGAGATTTACTTATTATATCTTGAGCGTTTTCCTTTTTTGTTTTTTTTGGTGCCGCTTCCTTTTTGATTTTTTTGTAAGATTTCATAAGATTCATTTTAGATTTACTTCCCATAGCGCCCTCGCTGTTACCTTTTTTTGTTGCTGATACATTTTCAATATTTGGAATTGATAAAGACTTATAAAAAGAGAAGCGCAGCGAAACGGTTTATGCAGTCCGTTCAACTTCCGAATGTTGGTATTTTGCTGTCAAAAAAAGGGTATAACAACGAGGGTGCGGATGTAGGTCTAAAGGTTTTTGTGAATTATAAAAACATAGGAAGTGGCACCAAATCATTAAATGAAATTCCGATTTAGCGGATGCTATTCACAATTTTGGCTCGGAAATGAAGTGTCCCGCTCCAGCAAAGCGGATCGGGTTAACGGAGTGGAAAGCTGAAATTGGGGATTGTGTTCAAGACATTGGTAGGGAAGCTCTTTTCCCGGAATGAAGCTTTTCGCGAAATGCAGGGGAATGTGCTTACCAGATTAAGAAAACAAATTATCCTTATTTAGTAGTATTTAAAGCGGACTCGACTTTAAAGATGTAGATTGGGAATCATGTATTCCTGCCTTTTTCTGGCAGGGTTAGCGCAATGGAAATCGGAATCTTTGAAGTTGTGTCCAAGACCTTTATAATGAAGCGTATTTACCGAAATGAAGCTTTTTCTGCGGAATGCAGGGGAATGGGCTGAAGCCATTAGGATATCGATTCAATTCAATATTTAGGTTTCCAATTCCAATTACATTTAGGCGCAAACAATTCTGGATTAAAATAGATATCGCTAATTAAATCAAGAAACTTATTGCTTCTTAAAAGACCACCACAATGCTCCGGTTCTGTAGCAATGGTAAATCCTTTTAGTCGTTCAAAAATCCATTGAATTAGTGGATTGTCCTTGTCCAGCATTTTTCGTATTTCTACTTCCTGTAGATAAGTAAAGTCAAAAGAACCATCACTTAACCCATTCTTTACGGAAAAGAAATCCAAATCGATATCAAAAAAGACGGATGTTTCTAAAGAATTCAATAGTGCGCCCTGTAAGCCTTTATAAGTTCTGAACTTTTTGATTGTATGTTTGTTCCCATAGGTGTCTATCAATTCTTTATCCTTCCAAGAATTTGAAAAGGCCCCTTGCCTGCAATGCACGTAAATATCCCCAATCAAATTGAGATAGGCGGCACATAAAATATGGCCATCATTGTTGCCAGTAAGTTTTGCCCAAGAGAATATGGAAACATCCGCATCGCTTGTTAAGTCCAATTGATCAAGCCATTCTTTTTCAATATCTTCTGGATAACATAAATCCTGATGCCAATCTAAAGAAACTAAACAAGGTGGATTAGCACCTTCATTTTTTCGCATCCACTTGTTCCAATAGAAGAAAGCGTATCGGTGCTCTTGAAATATCGTGAGTTCAATAGCTTCGGATTCGTTAACTGGATGTGATAATATTTGTCGCGAAACACCTGGCGGTTCTATGTGGTATGGGTTTCTGAATTCAATTATTTTGGTTTTAACAGAAAGTCTCTTTTTCATATTTATAGTAATTCTACTGCCTTATACCAATAATAAAAAATGCTTTTATCCGGCTGTCGTTTTAATCGATTCAAGAACACCCAAGCTGCATTTTCAATAGTAAGCTCATTTATGTCTTGTCCTTTATAATATTCAATTTCGGTAACTTTTGGTTGCAACAATATTGCATTTAAATAAGCAACTCTGGCCGAAGCTGCCATTGCCTCTTCTATTCTGAAATGTCCCGTCATTAGGAATGCACTACCAAAACTGCGAATACCACGGTTTAAGTCCTCAAATTTCTTCTTTGTTTCTTTTGTTGTATTACGGTCCCTTTTTGCAATAATGGCACAAGTAGTTATAGAATTCCATAGAACATCTGTTTCCGTAATGTTTCTTTTGTTGAAACCTTCATCGGAACTTCGATAGGACAGTTCTGCTTTCGCAAAAGCGGAAAAGCTAGCCTTCAAAATTGCCATATCGGTAATATTTTCAAACAGCTTACCCAAATCGAATAACTGCTTACAAATTTCCATTGCAAAAAGCTGTTCCTGCTTGTAATATGGAATACCTATAGTTTCTGGTGCAAAAGCAGTAAGTTTGTCGCCACAGATGGCATTTACCGACGGTGTCGTAATCATCGTTATAGTTCCATCGACCGAAAGCCAAGATGTTTCTATGGCTGACTCTATTAATTCAGGATAATGTGGACTGTCAAAAAGGATGTCCAGCAGAATTGTCCCTGGAACATTCGGGTTATAGACTGAATCGAATTCAAAGGTGTAATGCGCTTTTGGAACGCCTTCTTTATAGCTTCGATTCTCGTTCAAAATATGTTTTTTAAAATGCGAATTAGCCACTACTGTATCAAGAATTTTTTCTAATGATTCACGCTCTACGCTGGAAATAATATCAATATCGATTGAAAATCGATTGTCTTTCTCAAGTAATAAAACTAGCGACGTCCCACCCTTAAATACAAAATCGAGCCCAAATAATTTTAAATGCTCTAACAGCGAAAATGCGTGTACCATCTTTTCCAAAATGGTCACGTTAATAGATTTGTGCTCTTTTTTTGCTTGGAAACTATCCATCCATTCCTTTGTGAAACTTCTTTTTTCAATCATATTGGATGTCCTCTAAAAAATTTGGAATGTGTTTGCTTATAAATTGTTTTATTTCTTGCTCCTTTTTACGTCTTTTTGCGTAGCTGAACAGCTTTGTAAGATTAATACTGTAGCGGTTTAGTATCCTTTCAAAAATGTATATGAGTTCAGAACCTTGATAAAAATGGAACAGATTTTCATCTGCAAATAGGTCTACCATTATTTTTTCAAGTGTCGCAATGGGAACAGTTGTTTTTTTGTCTTTTAGTTTACTTATTGGGGCTCTCGTGACGAGTCGTTTTATGACGACTGGCACAGTACTTTCCGAAATATAGAACTGGATTTCCTTTTCATCGGGATTCAAGAAAAAATCCATTCGTAGTGAATCGTTTAGAAAATAGTAAAGTGACTCTGTAAATTCCTTTTCCACTTCCACCACTATCATTTGATTGGATGTTTGGTGTTGGGTAAACTCGTTTAGCCATTGGCTTTCCCAAATGCAGTATATAATATCCTCAAATCTCTCGCTAGTTTTACGGGCTATTTTAAGTGCATTTTCCGTTAGAACAGGTTTGTACTTGGGTTTATAGGATATAACATACAATCCACGCCCAATAGTTTTGATAATGTCCTTTTTCTTCAGGTCATAAATTCTCCAACTAAAGGTGCTCTTTTTTAGGTCCGGTTCAAAGTCCAGATAAAAGTGATATAGCTCGTCCCTATCGAAGGAGTTTCGCTCCTTAAATGCTTTTATAATCTGGTTTTCAATAATCTTTGGCATAATATAAATATCAAATATTTGCCAAAAATACAAAAAAGTGGCGAATATTTGAAATCTAATTATTGCCACTATGTAGATAAAGTGGTAAATATTTGAAATGGTTAGTTTTGCCCTTTTTAAAATACCAACTAAAATTATCATTTAAAGTAGTATTAAAAGCGGACTTAACTTTAAAGGTGTAGTTTGGGAATGAAGTTTCCTGCGTTTTTCAGCAGGAGGGACGGAATGGAAATCGGAATCTTTGGAGTTGTGTCCAAGACTTTTGTATGAAGTGCATTCCCCGAAATGAAGCTTTTTCTGCGGAATGTAGGGAATGGGCTGAATGGATGTAATGCTTAAAAATGAATAAATCGAAAAATCCAGTTTAAGTAGGTACTGGATAAACCTTTTAAGATTTAAAGTTAAACCATACTGTAAACTTCATCGAATATTATTTTATCCAACTTTTCCTGTTGCGAGAAGGTTTTTTTCAAGGTATTGTGAAGCATCCAGTTGAAGGCATTGTAACCATCCCATAATGTTGGCGTTGCATAGTAATCGTGTTCTTCTTCAGCTATCAAATCCAGTAATTCTCTAGATCTTTTGGATGGACTATCGTTCTTGTCGCTGCATTCATATCGGAACAACTTTGTTTTTTCCAATATTTCTTTTACGAAAGCCTTGGTGTCGATAATCTTGTATTCCTTCATTTGGTCAAACTTCTTGATAATGGTATAGAATTCATTGTCCAGAAATTTATCGAATAAATTGTTCAACCTTGGCATTATAAGGTCGGTATTATTCTTACTATGCTTTATTGAAAACTCAATTTCCGCTTGGGAAATGTGTAATCCATTAGAACATACTTTTCTATAAAACCCGAAATGGCCGGAAGTTTTCTCGCTACCGTCATAAGAATTTTTAAACCGAAGCATCGGTAATATCAAGTCTTCTTCATTCTTGACCGAAAATTGACTATTGTCGTCTATGATAAAGTCGGTAATAAAAGACCTGTCATTTCTGTTGATTGTTCTCTTATAATAGTTCAATTTTGCATCGGTCAACATTTCTTCAGCTTTCTTGAAGAACAATTGATTTGGAATATGTCCATAGCTGTTCGAGACTACGTTGACAATTTTTCCATTGGAAATTATGGCGTTTTCAAGCCCTCTTCTGGATTCCATTTGAGTTATACTTCTCAAAGACTTCATTTCATTGGAAACGAAGATTTCATCTTGTTGTAAATTTTGTAAATACATAATATTTGAATTTAGATTAAACAATATTTAAGCTAAACCCAAACGGAAGATAAAATCTTCGCTCAAAAGGAAACGGAATAAATAAGCGTAGGAAGAAGCGTTGGCTTTATGCCGTAGTCTTTTGATGGAAGTATTTTACGAGTTTATCTTTGCGCTTATATTGATTGAACCCTCTCTCTTAATAGTAGCGTAGTATATTGAAGAAGTATTATGAATAAAAAAAGCTAACCATTCAATTCTTGAATTTCATTTTCAAGATTACTATTTATCAATAAAGTAATTCACATTCAACATAATATGGTAGATATCGATCCCACTTTTATGGGTACTTCTACATACCCTAATAGCTGAATTTTTCACATTAAAATCATCGGTTGCATCCCAAATGGTATTTTCGTCTATCTCATAACCTGTTGGGTATTTGAGTTTTTTAAGGGTCTTAGATTTATAATATATCCAACGGTTTTTAAATGTATCTGAAGGTTTCAAGTCATAAGCCAATATAAAAAACACATTTCGCATATGCGTGTAATTAAAGATCTTGGTTAAATGTTTTTGGACTACAGTCTTTGTTGAATGCTTGAAAGCTTCTATGATCGATAATTCACCAGAATCATCACAGATAACCAAATCGCGCTCACCTGCTTTTTTACCAGATGAAGAGCTTCCACCTTTTGATTGATCTTCAATATGAAAACCGAATGTGGTTAACTTATTCTCTAATATTTCTTTAATGAATCTGCATTTGGGTTGAAAAGTTTTGTATTTTTTAAAAACCGCTTTGAGGCAGTAATTATTTCATTCGCCATTTGCTTGCCAAAATCTTCTTCATATTTAAGGGGTTTAACAGAACTCATTGAATTTTTGACACTTAGCTGTAAGTCCTCAATTTGTTTTTTAATTTCTTCAAGCGAATTTGATTTGGAAATTTTACTTTCTAAATCTTTCAGAAACTGAAAAGCATCTACATTTAAAGCACTATGGAATGATAAGGCATTTTCGACAAGTACTCTTGCTTCATTAATAAATTCATTTTTAACAAGCATCTGTACTCTTAATTCCACCATATCAGGAGAAAATTTGCGGACTGTAGTTAGCTTTTCGTAAAGCTCATTGAAAGCATTCGCATCATCAAGATTGAGTAAGACTGTGAGTTTATTATAATTTACCTTTTCTGCCACCGTTTGCAAAATGGATAGTGGGCACGTCTTTTCATAACTCAACCATTCTTTTAGAGCTTCTTTGAATTGTTCTTTACTTTCATTTTTGATTGCAAGGTTCACTTTTGCCCCGAAACGGTTAAGTGCAAATGTGGCGTACTTTGGATAACGGTTTATCAGCCTGTTAAAAATCTGATAGGCATCTTCTGGTTTCTCTTTATAACGAATAAGACCAATAAAAAATTGCTTGTGATCTGATGATTTAAATTCGTTGTGGATGGCAAAACCAGATTCAGGTTCCTCTATCGACATAATTTCTGACTCGTCATTGGAAAAATAAGCCTGCATCAATTGAGCTTCATAAACATCCTTGAGAGTTTCCCTTTCCACTTTTCGCTTACCTGTTCGTTTTTTCCAATTTTTGAAGGATTTTCTTGCCTCAGCTTGCAATTCAGGAATTTTTGATAACTCTGTTGTTACATATGTAATTTCCGGAAGCCAGGATTGTTCATCAGTAAATTTTATTATATCAATTTCTTTAATAATACTAATTGCAGATGTTTTAATACCTTCAGTTTGAGAATGCGAGAAAATGTATAGCAGTTGAACAACGTTTCTTGTTTTTAATAATTGGTTGAAAAGTGCCGATTTATCTTCAAATACATCGCCCATTTCAATAATAAAAGGCAACAATTCACTTTCTATTGTTCTAAAATGCTGCCTGTCGAAATGTTGATCCAGAATATTTATATTATGATCAGATTTCTCTTGTCCATATTTTTTCAAAATGTTAACGACAGTACTTTCAACTTCTTTTTTCACTTCAATAGTGAATTCCTTTTTTAGATAGCTTTTTTGATTTTGTATGGCCTTTAATACAGTGAGTAAAATAAAGAGATGTGTTCTGATTTTATTGCCCTGAAAGCTGTTCTCTTTGTGATATTCATCCTTAGTGTTTTTTAGTTTAAATCGTGGATTTAAAAATTCACTTAAACTTCCAGATTCATACGCAACGAGAGTAAGCGATAGCCAATCAATTCGGGCAAGTTCTTCATTTTGATTTGGCCAACTCGGTAATACCGCTATTAATTCTGAAGAATCAAAACTTCTTCGCATTACTGTAACTAGTTCCATTTTCTCTATATAACAAGAGATGAAACTTGAGGAAATTTTTGATTTAAGGTCAGGAAGTGATTTTTTGGGTAATTTAAAATCGGTGTAGATCAGGAATTTACATAACCAACTCAATACGTCTAGCTGAACGTAAGCCAAGCTAATAACACCATTAAGATATTTTGATTCTATTTGATGCTGGTCAATCACACTGACCAATTCGTCAAGGATATGGAAGAGCAATGATTGGTTTGAACTTCCACCTACAAAACCACCACTCACTGCACAATTTTCAATAATACTCAGAAGTTGTCGCTCTGTATCTTCTCTTTCTTTAAGTAATAAGCGACGATCCTCAGCCAATCCAATACGACTTACTGAATCTCTTTTTTCCTTTGCAATTTCTTGAAAGAGCTGAAAAATCAATTGTGCTGTTTTTACTTTATCTTTTTCCTGTTTCCGTAAATAAGAGTTAAACAACAAGTTCAATCCTTCTTCCAGAATTTCTTTTTTCAGTATTTGCCTTATACTTATATTTGAAATCTCAGTTTTAATATGGTTCAACAAATGAAAGCCTAGAGATGCCAGATCCGCTTCAATCAATAGATGTGGAATAACCTCTGGTCTATTTTGTTTCACAAAACATACTACTTCCCAAACTAGGTATGGTTTTTCTAAACCTAAACTAAGTAATTGTTTGATATTATGATAATGTACCTGTTTTGATATTCCATTAACATCTATAGTGTCATATTCCTTATCTAAAAGAACCACCAGCCTGATTAAAAAAGCTAATTCGCTTCTTGACTCTTGGTCATAGAATATATTGTTTTGGTTCTTGCTTGAAATATTCTGAAATTGGCGATATAATTCTAAAACATTGTCAGTACTCTCAAATGAATCATCTGGTAGTGATTGATTTGATTTAAAACCATATTGTGAACCTAATCGTTGATCTAAATAACATTTTTCAAACTCATTTTCAATGCCCTCGATATCTTTTTCTTGTTTTATAAAATTTATGGATGCAGCCAATAAATATTTTTTGGAACCGTCTGAAATGTAATCCTGAACATCTGGCCAATGCGCACCTTTTAACATAACATTAATAAAACACAGTACCCTCTCTTCGTCGCTTGAAAAACTACTATCTTGAAGTAGTGCTTCCCAATAGTGTCCACTTATTTCATCTTTTAAATCGTGCCAGTAGTCAATTTCATTCTGTGTGGTTCTGAATAAATAGCTCTTATTGCTTCTAATGAATGTTTTATTTTGCTCAAACTCAACGAGCAAGGGTGTTAGAGGAAAATAAGTTCTATGAGCGTTTAATATGGTCTTTAATTCTTTGGAACTAATCTCAAAACTTTTTTCTTGTCGCCGATACGTTTCTAATTTGAATGTGTACAAAAAGGCAAAAACATCCCAATTTTCTAATAGATTGAACAAATAATCAACATTCCCTATTTTGAAAATGTCTTTATCTTTTGAGGGTTTTACCCAATGTGTATCAGCTATCCATTTTCGTGAAATTTTTATGCCGGTTTCTTCTTCATATTCAAGTATTTGTACTTCAAATGAACTTTCTGCAATAGTTTGATCTGGGTTATTTTGATATAAATTTCTCAGAAAAAAAAATTCATCCTTATGTTTTTGGTATTTCTCATAGTCATTTGTTACTACCCTAACTGCGTCTGGAATATGCACAAAACCTAGTACTTCTCGCAACCAAAATCGATTGAATAAAGGATCAGTATTTATTACTGTCGAATTTTGTATGTTGTACTTAGTTACAAATTTTTCAAAGTCATTTGTTGTAAACAAACGTCTATTTGTTTTAGAGGCTAATGCGATTTTACAGAACAACAATGAAGCGTTCCATAGCTTATTAGCATCATCAGCTTTCCTTGCCCACTCTCTATTAGGTGCTTTAAATTGATTTATAGTTGTCAGTAAGTTCTTGACGCTCTCGCTTTCGTGGTGATCCATTCTAAATTTCAGTTTTAAATGCTGGTTCCATTAAGAGTTGTTCCTTATTAGGAATACCTATTTGTTTTGCGACCGATTTCCAGTCCTTGACCACATTTATAACTTCCTCAATAATGGCGTTCATTTCGTTTTCGCTTAAGCGGAAAAATTCTCCAACACTTTTTGCAAGTTTGAAATCAAGTGCGTTATCATCCATATCAATATTGAGTGCTAAACCATCTTTTTCTATTGATGGATTTAAATCATATGCTGGGGAAAGTTCCCATCCTTTTTCATTGAGTATAAAACCGTGGTTGCGTAGATGGTCGTCAGTATTTGACACGGCAATATTGAAAATAATCCTACGCCATAATTGATGCAAATTTGCTTCTACATTAGT
Organism: Lutibacter sp.; assembly: GCA_041652835.1. Classification (GTDB taxonomy): domain Bacteria; phylum Bacteroidota; class Bacteroidia; order Flavobacteriales; family Flavobacteriaceae; genus Lutibacter. Next base: position 9,540 of record JBAZGP010000021.1, read on the forward strand.
TCCGTAATTCTCAATCACATCTACAATATCCAAATAGCTTGACGATATAGTTTTTAAGGATTCTTCAGTATTACCAGTCATCGTCATTGCAGATGCAAAATGAATGCGACCACCATTTTCACGATCAAATCTTTTGGTAAGAAATGTGTGATATTGGCCAGCAATCATTTCAATTTTTGATTCTGCCATTTCAATACCACAGCTAGTCGCAAGTTTATAGGTCAGAAATTCCCAAGCGGCTTTATCTACAGTATCAGCTTTTGAAGGAAATTTGGCAATCCAAAGGTCTTTATCCTTATCTAAAATATTCGCTTTTGGGCGTGCGCCACCCAAAGAAGAACCTGGTGCAATAAGTACAGCTATCCATTGCCGTATGGCGTCGTTTTGTGTATCACTTTCCAATTGGTTAACAGCTTCTTGTAAATCACCAATAGATGACCAGGGTGGCGTGGGGTTTTGATCGTCATTATCTAAAAACGGACCATTAGGGTCAGTCTTAAAGCGCAGCGCACCCATACGGCTCTCGTCATAAACGCCTAGCAAATAATCTATTTCATAAAGCGTTCTTGCCTTCTCTTCGCGAGCTCTTGCATCTTGAGCTTCGCGACGTTTCATCAAGGTTTTACCCCAAGTGTCGGGCATACTATCCAAAAATATCCCAAAGTTTTCTTTGTCTGCGGGATATTGAGGCCCTGAATAAAACGCAATATCTGGATCAAGCAATTGGTACAGATTCTTTCCTAACCATTCTTTATTATACTCAAAACTGAAAGCTTTTTTCGCTTTCGCAAAATGTGCCGATAGGACACCTATCTGTACTGGACCATTTAACCCTATCCAGTCGGCATAAACATAAATATCAAATTTTCCCTGTGCCATAGCCTATAGTAAATCTAAATCTTGAAGTTTACGACCGAATTCATCATCTAGTGCTATTTTCGAAAAATCACTTTCGAGATTTAACACTTTAAGAACGTTGAAATAAATACCTATTGCAACAGCTGGGTCGCCTTTCTCAACACGATGCAACGTGGCACGATGAATTCCTGCACGTTCAGCAAGCTGCTCTGTGGTAAGCTTTCTGCGCTTTCGTGCCAGCTTGATATTTTCCCCTATCCCATCAAATATTTTTTGATATTTAGGAAGTATTAACGCTCTTTTTGAACTCATAATGTCGCTTATTTACGACAAATATAAGTATTTTGTTGTAATTAAGCGACATTTATTGTAATTTAGAATAAAAAAGAAGCGCCAGCACGAATGCTGACCCTTCTTCAAACAACAAAAGCTAATTTTTCAATTCCTCAATTTCTTTTTCAAGAATTTCTATTCGCTCTTTCAAACGTTCTTCACGGATATCCTTTTTTTCGACATATATCTTTTCGATATCGGCAATCTTGGTTTTATAGTAGCCTTGCATTGCATTATAGAATGAAATGTTAGTCAAATTATTAACGTGATTACTTTCGCTAAAATGAACTTGTTTAGTAAGCATATACCGAATCAGCTTATGTAAGATTTCTTTCTTGAACTTCTTTTTGAACTTCTCAACCATTTCAATTCGTGTCATTTTTGAAATATCGCCTAACAATCCTGAAAAGTATTTTTGTTGGCTCATATAATCCACATTGTTTTCGTAGAGCGATATTGAGAAGGCTACCATTTCATCTATAGAAAGTGTTTTCTTTGACTCGATGTATTTGGTCTCTCGTATCATTTCAACAACTTCTACAAATTGCTTACTGTTTTCGATTTGTTGCTTACGAATTTCCCTTTCCTTAATTTTGATAATTTGTTCATCTGGGGTACAATCGTCCATTTTTCTATTTGATAATGGTACGGAACACACTTCACTTTCAGATGCTTCAACAATCTTCATAAACACTTCTTTGTGTCTGTAAGATTCTGGGTGGACCACTATGCCATTGACAAACCCATTGTCTTCAGCTGAATTGTATTTTTCCAATTCTAATGTATAGGTCTCAATAGCTTCCTTTAGTTCTTCATTCAGCTCATCTTCCGTATAATCGTAATTACGATATTCTACTTTGATAGATTCCAAAGTAGGCTTAATAGGCAATTCAATAATCTCAACATCGTCCAGTAGATAGACCTTCAAACCATTCTTTACCAGTTGGGAAATGACCATCTGATTACTTTCTTCCTCTGCCCAATACTTTCGTATTTCAGGAATCAGCAGCGTATTCTCTTTCTTTGACTTTTCAATCAAGTTCAAGAACGACTTACTTTTCTTGGTCTCGTAGCAAGCCGATTTTGTACAGACCATTTTACCATCCCCAAACAAATTACCTTGATTTGCCGCATTGAACGGACACTCGTTACAAGCCCCAGCTCTCGCTATAAGTTTTTTATCTTCTACATCAAAAGGCGCTTTATCCAAATCATAAGTCTGATCCTTAATCATCCTATTTATCTGATGGGCACTGAAATCTTCGCCCATCGTTTCCAACATCATTTGCTGTTCTTCTGGCTCGAAAAGTGCAACGCCTACACCAAGAGAAATTGTCATCTCGCCGTTGCGCACAAAATGCTTAAAGCCTTCAATAAGCCCAGCCAATTTTAAGCGTTGTCTTATAAAATTATCGCCTCTGCCCAATCGCTTTGCTATTTCCGTAGCTGAGTATCTTTCACTTAAATAAGCGATAGCATCTGCTTCTTCTGTCGGTTCAACATCCTGTCTTTGTAGATTCTCGATAATTTGAATTTCCAAGATGTCATTGTTTTCATATTCCCTCACGATACAAGGTATAGTCTTCTTATCTGCCAACTTACTGGCACGATAGCGACGTTCGCCCATAACGATTATATATTCACTTTCAGATTTCCGTACCGTGATGGGTTGAAGTACACCGTGCTTTTTAATACTCTCGGAAAGCTCTTCTAAAAACTTTTCATTAAAAGTCTTCCTGGGTTGCATCGGATCCGGAATGACCTTCTCGATATTCAGGTTTTGAATTTGAAGCCCAATTGCAACTTGGGTCAATTTCTCTCTCACTTCCTTTTTAACGGTTGCATTAGATTTACCGTTCATTTTGGTTTTAACAACTTTTGTTTTCATAATACTTAAATTTTAGATTAAACAATATTTAAGCTAAACCCAAACGGAAGATAAAATCTTCGCTCAAAAGGAAACGGAATAAATAAGCGTCGGAAGAAGCGTTGGCTTTATGCCGTAGTCTTTTGATGGAAGTATTTTACGAGTTTAACTTGCGTGTATATTGTATATCAATAAACTCCTCTTACGAAGAAGTAAGGGTTCAAGTCTATAAAATTTTAAGTATTATGTTAGAAATTCATTTTTACCCCCTATCAAATAAAATTATTTGACACCAATGATAATTGACTTTCCAAAATAGCCAAATTCTGTACCTATTCTGTACCCATTGAACTAAACTACTCTGCACTGAAAGTGCAGAGGTTTGTTTTACTGGGGACTGAAAGTCCCCTTACCTATTCTAATATAAAATTAGAATTTTCTGATTCATCTTTCCTATGATGTTCTAAATATTCATTAACCATTTTATCAGTTATATTCCCTGTACTCCATGCGCCATACCCATTTGACCAAAAATGTTTTCCCCAATATCTCTCCTGTAATTTTGGAAATTCCTGTTGTAACTTCCTTGAGGTTCTGCCCTTCATCTGTTTCAACAACATACTTAGGCTGGTTTTTGGAGCATACTCAATATGCATATGAACGTGGTCAGAACTTATAACCCCTTTTAATATCACAACCCCTTCTGCTTCACAAATTTGTATTAATAATTCTCTACAACGTAGTTGAATATCTCCTCTTAAAACTTGATAACGATATTTTGTAGCCCAAACTATATGGCAAGTCAATCGTGTAACTGTATGCGAACCTTTTCTATATTCTGATTTCATTCATCTAAAATATAAATTTTTTCGCAATACTAAAGTCCTGCACTTAAAGTGCAGGGTTTAAATCCCTTTTCTGTGACCAATAAAAAAAGCTTCCAATTTCTTGGAAGCCCTTTGTTTGCTCCTGTTTTCCGCTTTGGGACACCCTAAAAATTATTTTCGATAATTCGTAGTAATTCAGATTGATTTATATCTGTTTTCAGGAGTACATTTTTATTATGTCTTGATTCAGGCAAGGTAATTTGCATTTGATAAATATTGTGTGTAATCTCTGTTGCTTTTTCGACTGACAATTCAAATTTTTCTTTTGCAAGAACTCTCTCAAGCTCTTTGTATATTGAATAAGCTACAAAAGATAAGCATATATGAGCTTCTATTCTGTGCCTTAATCTATGGTAAATTGGTCGTATTCTTAGGTCGGTTTTTGACATTCTAAATGCTTTTTCAATATGCCATAAGTTTTTATAGTTGTCTGTTATTTCTTTTGGTGTAAGCACACAATTTGTAACGTATCCTTTTAAACCATCCCACTTTTTATCGTTTTCAAACTTTTCTTTATCAATAGTTACTTTAAGTTCGCCTTCCATTTGCAAATATTTATTGTAGCCTCTGTTATTGATGTTTTGTTTAGTCAATTTTCCAGATTTTATTTGTTTTTCCAATCGTTGCAGTCCTCGGTTTCTATTATGTTCATCTTTTTTTGCTCTTTTATCAGAATGTTGAACTATAATTTTTGTACCTCCTTTTTCTAAAACAAGGTACTCTTCATTTTTTAACGTTGATGCAAGTATTTGATCTTTAATTTTTTGGGATTCGTTTTTAATTCTTGCCCCCAAAATGTACTGATAGTCTTTTGCTTCCAAATTTAGTATATTGTCTTTGCTTAAAAGTCCCGCATCGGCAACTACTATGGGTTTTGATAGATTGAATTTTGAGCTTATTTTTTCAATCATTGGAATCAATGTATGACCCTCGAAAATGTTTCCTTCAAAAATATCATAACCAATGGCATAGCCACCTAAACCAACCAACAATCCTAAAAATATTTGAGGGTTGCTATGTTTACCGTCTTTACTAAAACCTGTTTTTCGTAAATCATCTTTGTCGCTCGCTTCAAAATAAAGGGTCGTCATATCATAAAAAACAATTGAAATATTGTTGTTTAAAACCCTTTTTGTGTGTTCAAAACTAATATGTTCAACCTTCGTTTTCAGTTCCTTATTTAACTTATCTAAAAACCTATAAACACCATCTAAGTCAAGTCTAATTCCTTGATATCTATATAAATACTCGATTGTTTTGAGTTTGCTCAAAGGAAACGCCAATCGAGCAATAACCAAATGCCTAAAAAGGTGATTGTCAATAGTATTGTAGCCAATATAATCATAAATTTTACCGAAAACCATCTCTGGACCAACAGTTCTAATTTGTGCGTTTTCAAGTTCGGATACAAAACTCTCAATCAAAGCATCTTTTTCGAAAACAAATAAACCATTCTGATTTTCAATTCTCTGAATTTCTTGTTTCCCTTTTTCAATCAAAATACAAATCTGCTGCTCATCCGATGAACTACCAATTGTTTTTACCAATTTATATTTGCCACTCGATTTAGAAATCAACTGGACACTTACGCTTCCCGATTTGTTCTTTTTTTTACGAATAAACATTCTCAAAAATAGCAAAAAAACAGGCGGGACACCCAAAAAATGATTTTTTAATCTTTAAAACCTTGAAAAACAATATTTTAAAAAAATATTTTTATGGTGTGCGGAAAACAGGAAAAAAGCTTCCAATTTCTTGGAAGCCCTTTGTTTGCTAGTAGCGGGGACTGGACTCGAACCAGCGACCTTCGGGTTATGAGCCTGTCCGATATAAAATTTTCAATCATTTTAATGGGCTACCCACCTATATATTTTTTAAATCGTGTGCAGTATTAGTATTTCCCAAAATACTTTCCCGTTCTTTCAATGCTAGCATATCTCTACTAACCTTTAGATCAAGCACTTTAGCGTAGTGTTGAGTTGTAGAAAGATTTGTATGCCCTAGCATCTTACTCACCGTTTCAATTGGAACCCCTCGTGATAGTGTTACTGTAGTTGCAAAAGTATGTCTAGCCAAATGAAAAGTTAATGTCTTTTTTATTTTACAGCCAACAGCAATTTCCTTTAGATAAGCATTTACTTTTTGATTACTAGCAACTGGAAGTAATTTGTTCATGTTCACCTTTTGAGGATAATCAGCATATTTATTTAGAATTCGTTGCGCCTCTGGTAAAATTGGGATACTACTAGGCGTATCAGTTTTAGTTCGTCTAATTTTTATCCATTTACTCCCATCTACCCCTAATAATATATCATCATGAGTAAGTTTTTGAACATCTATATAAGCTAAACCAGTAAAACATGCAAAAATAAAAATATCTCTTACTTGGTTTAATCGATCCATCTCAAAATCTTTCTCAGACATTCTTTTTATTTCATCTTCAGATAAAAATTCTCGATGAACTATCTTTTTTTTCATTTTCCAATTTATAAAAGGGTCTTTGGAAATGTAGTTATGCGCCTGAGCGATACGCATAATCTTTTTGAAATTCCTAATGTACTTAAGCGCTGTATTATTTGCACATGATTTTTCAGACTTAAGATAAAATGCAAAACCTTCAATAAACTTATAATCTATATCCTTTATAGGGATATCTAAACATTTATAATTCAATTTAATATATACTTCGAGATGATTATAAACCGTATCATAGCGCTTATAAGTTCCCAGTGCATATTCTCCTGTACTTATTAACCTAAATATTTTATCATTATGCTCTTTAAATAATTCTAGTAACTTTTTATAGTTCTGATTTTTCCCGAGATAAGCATCTCGCAAATCAGTTGCGGAAAAAGAAGTTCCCTGCTTTATAAATTCTCTTTGTTTATCCAAAATAGCATTTTCAACAGTTCGAATCAATTCATTCGTCTCTTGCGCATTAGCAGATGCACCTTTAACACGTCCTGCCAAGACATCCCATTTATCAATTGGAACTTTCCGACTAATACTCATCTCTGCACGAGATCCATCTACCGTAATTCTACAATAAATACCTGCTAAGCCTTCTGATTTTCCTTTGGCTTTTCTAATATGATACAATATGGAGAGAGAAAGACTCACTTTTTGTGCTAATTTTTCACTAAAGTTACATCTTTATTTTTACAAAAAAAAATTACGCCACCAGTGACAGCAATCTTTCCCAGCCAATTCGGGAGTAAATGACCTTACAAAAAATGACTCCCGAATTACTCCCGAATAGAATGGTTTTATATGGTATTATTTGATATTCTTAAAAATGAAAAAACCCGTAAACAGTAATGTTTACGGGTTTTTGGTGGAATTTGTTACTCTTCCAGTGGGCAATGAGGGGTTCGAACCCCCGACCCCCTCGGTGTAAACGAGGTGCTCTGAACCAGCTGAGCTAATTGCCCTAAGCGGATGCAAATATATGACTTGATTTTGTATTAAACAAAGCTTTTTAAAGAAATATAAGATTATTTATTTTTAAATTTAATCAAAACTCTTTTAGAAAAACTGCTACATTAGACTTCAAAAAAAATACCGAATCAAACAGTTCAACATCAGTAATTTACTAATTTATATCTTTCGAATTCTATCGTATTTTGATAAAATATTAAAATGACATTGATACTTTTGAAAATCAATAAAAGGGCATATTAAAACTTTAAACCACTTCTGCAACCACAAATGTACTGCCTCCAATATAAATTACATCGTTTTTTGAAGCCTTACCCAACGCCGTTTTATAGGCACTATCAACTGAGCTGTATGCTTCACCAATTAACTGAAATTTAGCACATTGCTGCTTAAGCTCATTTTCATCCAAACCCCTAATAATATTTGGCTTACAAAAATAATATGTAGCGTTTTTAGGAAATAAAGGAAGTACCTTTTTTAAATCTTTATCATTTACAACACCAATAACCAAGTGTAATTTATCAAATTTTTCTTCTTGTAATTGCTTTAACGTATAATATAGACCCTCAGCATTATGGGCAGTATCACAAATTACTTTTGGTTGCTTGTTTAAAATTTGCCACCTGCCTAAAAGTCCGGTGTTTTTTACTACTTTCTTTAAGCCTTTTTGAATATTTTTTTCTGAAATAACAAAACCCTTCGTTTTTAAAATGGCAATGGTTTGAACAACGGTTTTAATATTGTGTACTTGATAATTCCCTTTTAAATCGGAACTATAAGTATTGCTATCGTTGCTTGAAGCCAAAAATAGTTTTGAAGATTTTTCTTTGGCAATATTCTCAAAAACCGGAAATACTTCCTTTTGATATTCTCCAATAACCACAGGAATATTACTTTTTATGATTCCGGCTTTTTCAAAAGCAATTTCAGGAAGCGTTTCTCCCAAAAACTGCATGTGGTCATAACCAATATTTGTAATTACTGAAACTTCTGGGGTAATAATATTGGTAGAATCTAGCCTTCCTCCCAGCCCAACTTCTATAACGGCAATATCCACTTTGTGTTTTGAAAAACAATCAAAAGCCAAACCAACCGTCATTTCAAAAAATGAAAGTTGATGGGTTTCAAAAAAAGATTTGTTGGTTTTTATAAAGTCGGTAACATCACTTTTCTTAATCATTTTACCGTTTATTTTAATGCGTTCCCTAAAATCTTTTAAATGAGGCGAAGTGTACAAACCAACCTTGTAGCCCGCTTCTTGCAAAATTGAAGCTAACATGTGACTTGTAGAACCCTTTCCATTTGTTCCTGCCACGTGAATGGTTTTAAATGTAGATTCCGGAAAATTTAGGTGTTTTGAAAGCGCTAAACTATTTGTTAAATCTTTTTTGAAGGCTGCTGCACCTTGCCTTTGAAACATAGGCAATTGCGAAAACATCCAATTTAAGGTATTGGTATAATTCATTAAAAATTATTGAGACAATGAAAATCTGTATTTTATAATGCCTATTTGTTTGGATGGCGCATTTGAATCGGGTTGCCAAGTAGTTTTTAGAGCAGCTTCTTTAGCCTGCGACAACAAACATGCTGCAGTATTTGTAGATCCTTTTATGCCCGGAGTTGCGTTAATCACTTTTCCATAAGCGTTCACTTCAATACTTACCACAACCAATCCTTCTTCATCACAAATATAGTTTGGTTTTGGTCTGCTTATAGGTTTCCTGTTTCCTAACTGATAATCTCCACCACCACCGCTACCTGAACCATTGCCATAATAGCCGTTTGCGTTTGGATCTCCAGTTATTTTACCTTTATCTCCCGCGGTATTGTCATCTCCTTGTCCGCCCGTTGCTGTTCCGTTACTATTACTCACACCTCCTATTAAAGCATCTAATTTTTTTCTTTTTGCATCTTCCTCTGCTTTTTGTTTTGCAATGGCTTCTTTTTGGATTCTTTCTTTTGTGGCAATTTCATCGGCTTTCTTTTTTGCTTCCAGTTGTTTTTTCATAACAACAGCATCTTCTGTATCTTGTGTCAACACCTCTTCTGCAACTTTAGGGGCAGTTTTTGTCACTTGTTCTTTTACAACTTCCTGCTCCTGTTTTACCACTTCTTGTTGCGAATCTGGTTTTAAAGGTTCAGTAGGCTGAATATCTCCCATTCCCACTTCAGAAGTTCCAAAATTTAAGGCAATTCCAAATTCTTCCGGAGGATCTAAATAAGTTATTCCAAAGAAAAAAAGCACAAGCACAACCAAGCTCATCACTAAACTTGTTAATGCAGCTGATTTTCGCTTATGGTTGGTATCTAAAAAATTGGACATATTCTTATTTTGGACGTACTGCCAATATTACTTTATATCTGTTTCTGTTTGCAATATCCATTACTTTTACTGCTTTTTCAATGGGAACGCCTTCTTCAGCCCTTAAAATTATGGTTGGAGTTTCTTTTCCCTTCAACAATGTTAGCAAATCTTGTTCCAATGTTTCTTCACTTACCATTTTATTATCGATATAAAAAAGCAAGTCTTTTGTAATACTTATAGAAACATCTTTTTTATTTTCAGTTATTCCACTGGCTTTTGGCAACAAAATATCCAAGGCACTTGTAGTTACCAAAGTTGAAGTAATCATAAAAAATATAAGTAGCAAAAAAACAATGTCGGTCATAGACGACATACTAAATTCTGCACTTACTTTATTTCTGCCTCTAATATCCATAGATTATATTTTTTGAAAAGATTAGCCCCCTAACCCCCGAAGGGGGAATTTTGGTTGAAAATTTAGAAGGAGAAAGATTTTTGTCTCTCATTTCTTTTAACTTTTAACTTTTTTATATCGGTTCGTTTAATAAATCCAAAAAGTCTAAGGAATGTGCTTCCATTTCGTACACCACTTTATTGGTGCTAACCACCAAGTGATTGTATTGAATATACGCAATAATACCCACAATTAAACCCGCAACCGTAGTGGTCATTGCAGTATACAATCCGCCAGACAGCATTTTAATATCTATTTGTCCACCAGCATTTGCTATTTGGTGAATGGCAATAATCATACCTATAACAGTTCCCAAAAATCCAAGCATAGGTGCAGCACCAGCAATGGTTGCCAACACGCTCACATTTTTTTCCAATTTATAAATTTCCAATCGGCCGGCATTTTCAATAGCTGTATTTATATCGGCTAAAGGTTTTCCAATTCGTGATATTCCTTTTCCAATCAATCGTGCTACGGGAGAATTTGCCTGTGAACATAAAATCTTTGCCGAATCCAATTTTCCGTGAGATACATAATCTTTTATTTGATTCATAAAATTGCTGTCGGGTTTGGAGGCTGCTTTTATAGCAAAAAAGCGTTCAAAATAAATGTAAAGCGCAATTACCAATAAAACCAACAGAATTGCAATAATAATTTGCCCACCTAAACCGCCATCCATAATTAATTGATAAATAGAAAGCGTTTTCTCTTGGGGAATGGCTTCTTGTAAAATTTCTGGTGAATCTTGTAGCATAATTATATACGTTGAATTATTTTTTTAGTTTTATTTTTATTTTCATTTAACGAAAATATGAATTTAAAATTGCATTTATATTTTTTTATAAAAAAGCCCGAGATAAACCCGGGCAATTCTGTTATTAAAAAGTAAAATTTCTCATAATCATAAAAGCGATTGCTCCCGCAACAAAACCTAATGCAGCCAACCA
>JBAZGP010000022.1:0-6660 GCA_041652835.1 Lutibacter sp.
TTCAGCCAAAGTTTCTCTGTATGCCTCCCAATCAGTAATTGGTGCTTTGGCTACGCCTGATTCCATTGCTGCTCTTGCTACTGCAGGCGGAACTTCAGTAATTAACCTATTGTCAAATGGCTTAGGGATGATATAATCTTTACCAAATTTCATGTTGGTTTCTCCGAACATTATATTTAAGTATTCCGGAACGGTTTCTTTAGCCAAACTTGCTAAGGCATAAACGGCCGCCAATTTCATTTCTTCATTAATTTTAGTGGCTCTCACATCTAATGCACCCCTAAAAATGTATGGAAATCCGAGTACGTTATTCACTTGGTTTGGATAATCTGAACGCCCAGTAGCCATAATAATGTCCTTTCTTGTCGCTACGGCCAAGTCGTATTCAATTTCTGGAACTGGATTTGCCATTGCAAAAACAATAGGATTTTCTGTCATTGTCAACAACATTGCAGGTGTTACAAGATGTCCTTTAGAAAGTCCGATAAAAACATCACAGCCAACCATGGCTTCTTCTAAAGTATGTAAATCTCTGTCGGTGGCAAATTCTGCTTTTTGGCTGTTTAAATTTGGGGCGTCTTTTCTAATAACCCCTTTACTGTCGCACATCACTAAATTTTCTCTTTTGGCTCCTACCGACAAATAAAGTCGCGAACATGAGATGGCAGCAGCGCCTGCGCCACTCACCACAATTTTAACTTTTGAAATTTCCTTTCCTGATATTTCAACTGCATTTATTAATGCCGCTGAAGAAATGATTGCCGTACCGTGTTGGTCGTCATGCATAACGGGAATGTCCAATTCTTCTTTTAACCTTCGTTCTATTTCAAAAGCTTCAGGAGCTTTTATGTCTTCTAAATTAATACCTCCAAAAGTAGGTGCAATATTTTTTACCGTGTCAATAAATTTTTCAATATCTTTTGTATCAACTTCAATATCAAAAACATCGATATCGGCAAATATTTTAAATAACAATCCTTTCCCTTCCATTACTGGTTTTCCTGCTAAAGCACCAATATCTCCTAATCCCAAAACTGCTGTACCATTAGAAATAACGGCTACTAAATTTCCTTTTGCAGTGTATTTATAGGCATCGTCTGGATTTTTTTCGATGGCCAAACACGGCTCAGCCACACCCGGTGAATACGCCAACGACAAATCGCGTTGGGTTGCATGTTTTTTTGTTGGAACTACTTGAATTTTTCCCGGATTAGGGTATTGATGATATAATAAGGCTTCGCTTATCTTTTTAGAATCGCTCATAATAATATAATTTTTAATAAAAATTCTTGAGCTACAAAGTTAACCATAATAAGGATAAAGGAAAGCTAACATTTATCATAGTTTCAAAATAAATGTAAAATAGCAGCCAAAAAAATTAGATTTTTAGTGAACTTTTCTTTAAAAAACACAGCAAAAAATAATCTTTAAAATGCACCATTTTTTCTGTTATTGGGACTGAGCTATACAACTGAATTTTGCGTACAAAAGCAATTGCCAATCTCAAAACAAGAATTTTAGCGTACAATTAATGTTTAAGGTATTTGTAATTGTTTTAAATTTTCCCCTCTTGAAAAGAATTCTTGTAAACAAAAAAAAGACTGTCTTTTTAGACAGCCTCCTTTTCATTATAAACTAACCAAACTATTATACAAGAACTTCTACTAATTTTTTCATTGAGCCATTATTTTTAAAATCAATATGCCAACTAAATGCTTTTTCCATGACATGTGGAGTTTGACCACCACGTTTAAACGCTTCTTGAACATAATCTTCCATTTGCTCTTTATAATCAGGGTGCATGCAATTGTCAATAATAACTTGGGCACGTTCTTTCGGCGCCAAGCCTCTTAAATCTGCTAACCCTTGATCTGTTACCAAAATATCAACGTCGTGTTCCGTATGGTCATGGTGCGAAACCATAGGAACAATGTGAGAAATGGAATTGTTTTTAGATACTGATGGACAAACAAAAATGCTTAAGTAGGCGTTTCTGGCAAAATCTCCCGATCCGCCAATTCCATTCATCATTTGAGTTCCACCTAAATGTGTTGAATTCACATTTCCATAAATGTCAAATTCAATGGCCGTGTTTATGGCTATAACTCCCAATCTTCTAATTACTTCCGCAGAATTGCTGATATTTTGTGGCCTTAACACAATTTTATTTTTATAATCTTTAAAATTCCCCATGAACTTTTTATAACATTCTTCCGAAACGGTGATGGATGAAGCCGAAGCAAATACCATTTTCCCTGAATCAAACAACTCAAAAGTACTGTCTTGCAATACTTCTGAATACATGGTTAAATTTTCGAATGGACTATTTACAAAACCCGACAAAACGGAATTTGCTATTTTTCCAATACCCACCTGAATTGGCAATAAGGAATTGGACATTCTTTTTTCTTCTACTTCCTTTTCAAGAAATTTAAGAATATGCTGGGCAATGGCAGTTGTATTTTCATCGGGTTCCGATATTTTCGCAGGGCTGTCCGGACGATCAGTAAATACTACCGCGATTACTTTTTTCGTGTCAATTTTTATATATTCCGTTCCAATTCGCGTTTCAGGATCTGTAATTGCAATAATATTTCTGTTTGGATATGGCTTCGGAATAAATACATCATGTATTCCTTTAAAAGATAAAGGGATGGAAACATTTATTTCAATAATAATTTCATCAGCCAAATCGGCAAAAGTTGCTGAATTTCCTACCGATGTAGTAGGAATAATAAAGCCATTTGCTTCAACATAAGTCGCTTCAATAATGGCCAAGTTTACTTTAGGCAAATGCTTGTTGTGCAACATTTCGGCAGTTTCGCTTAAATGCTGGTCTACATACAACACTTCTCCTTTATTAATTGATTTACGCAAAGTGGGATCAGCCTGAAAAGGCATTCTTTTATAAATGGCATTATTTTTTGCCAAATCGGCATCAGTATCATACCCAAGAGAAGCGCCGCTTAAAAGGGTGATTTGTATATCTTCTGTTTCTGCCCGTTTAGCAAAAGCAGGCAATACAGATTTACTGTCTCCAGCTTTTGTAAAACCGCTTACGCCAACAATTGAATTGTTTTTAATGAACTTAGCAGCCTCTTCTGGTGAATAAATGATATTCTTATAATTCTCATAAAGAATTCGCTCCATTCTAACTTCTTTATTGTATTTCATACGATATATTTAAAAAAATTAACATTAACTTGCTAAATTAAAAATGAGACCAGGTCCATTTAGGATTGCAATGTAGGAATTTCATAAATTAACCATATATTTAAAATGGTCAATGTTTTATTCAAAACCGGCAAATGATAAAAAACGAACGTAAAGAGAAGTATTATTTAACCGAAGTTGATAAAATTGACAGTAGTATTTACTGTCATCACGATCTTATGGGTGAAATTTATATTGAAACCCATGCACATAAAAAAGGGCAATTTATTTATACGGAAGGCGGAATTGTTTATATAAAAACAGGGGTAACAACACACTTTATGCCCGCAAGGCATTATATGTGGATTCCTCCCGGTGTTGAACACTCTATTTATCCGAGTAGGCCAGAGGTAATTATGCGCAACTTATATTTTCCGGTGGAAAAGATTGATGCGCCGTTTTATCATTCCGTAGGGATTTACCCGGTTAATGAATTGTTGTGGCATTTATTATACTATACAAAAAAATGGGATGGTGATATTCTTAAAACTGATGAAATAAGATTCCCTGTGGTTACCACTTTCAAAGTTTTACTTGCCCAAATATCAACCGATCCTTTGCTGCTTACGCTTCCAAGGCCAAAAGATCCCAGATTGGAAAAAACCCTTATTTATTTAAAAGATCATTTGGATAAAAATATTCTACTTCCTGAAATTGCTTCTTATTTGGGAATGAGCGAAAGCTCGCTTCACAGGTTATTTAAAAGTGATGTTAAAATGACCTTTATTCATTATTATACCATCCTTAGAATGTTTAAAGCGCTGGAATATATTCTTGAAAAGAAATACACCATCGGCGAAATTGCCTTGATGGTGGGTTACAACAGCTTGCCCACTTTCAGCAGTACTTTTTTAAAGATTTTAGGAAAAAGACCTTCTGAATATTTGCATGGAAACAGGATTTATGGAAATAAATAATACCAATTAAACATTTAAATATCATATTAAACATTCAATTGGTATTAAATAATGTTACTGGTTAATAAAAAATCGCTTCAAATGATAGTGAAAAATCGAAAATCATTTTGGTTTTTTTTAAATAATTACCCTTTATTAAGATAATCATTGCCAAATAAAATATCAGGATCTGTTAATTCATTTAATTTTTCAATTAAATCCTTATTAAGTATAGATAATCCATATTGGTATGAAGCATTCATCCATCCAAATCCGCCATTTGGCAAATACTCAAAATTTGTACCTACATTTCCATATTCTGTATCAATAATATGTGTACAGTTTACAACATCATATTTTTCAGGGATTGTGCCATTATAATTTACTGCGTTTTTTGTAATTAACCAAAGCCATCGATATACCAATTCTTGGGTTTCATCTATAAAATTATATTGCAGCAAACCTTTCCAAATTAGCATTTGATGAGGCGCCCATCCAAATGGATAATCCCATTGTCTTTGTGGATTTTCTTTGGTAATCTCACCTCTGGATTCCTTACTACAACTTGCAATTCCACCTTTGTTTTTCAACAATGGAAGTGCATTTTTCACCAACAATTGAGCTTGACTATTGGTGCAAAGCTTTGACCAAAGTGGATAAAAAGTAGTGGCTGATATGAAATTCTCAGGTTGATTTTTATAAAAATTATAATCGAAATACAAACCTTCTTTTTCATTCCAAAGAAGTTTGTCAATTAATTTTTTCCTTTCTTCAGCTTTAAATCTCCAATAACTGCTTGAATATGTTTGGTTTTGTTGCGTTAAAAAATTTCCATCAAAATAGGTTTGAATAAGATCTGCAAAATCAACTTCATATTTATAAAGCAATGAATTTAAATCAACCGTATTTAAATGAGCACATTTATTTACAAACCTGTTTGAAGTGTCGTGACCACTTTCACGCAAAGTTCTGTCGTGCGTAAAATAACTGTCTAATTCAGGAACATCAATTTCCCGTTTTTTATATTTATCTTCAAATTCCAATAAAGGCATTTTCAATTTGTCGGCATAAAATTCCATAACTTCCTTAAAATGACCTTCTTCAGTTTCAAAAACATAACCAATTCCTTCAGCAAGATATCTGTTTAACCCATTAGTTGTCAATCTTTTTCCTTCAACCATCCATACATTTTCGTACTCATGAATTGCGGTATTTAATTTCCCTGAAAGCCAATCTAAATCTAAATTATTTGTTGCTTCAACATATTCTTTCAAAAGTGAAGAATAAAACGGCGGTTGTGTTCTTGTTAAATAATAACTTCTATTTGCATTTAAAACTTTGCCATAATGTTTAATCTGATATTCAAAATTTTCAATCATTCCTTTTACCAAGTGCGGTTTTTGATCAATCAACAAACCTATGGATTCAAAATAACTGTCCCACCCATACATTTCATTGAAACGACCACCAGGAACAACAAATGGCTCGCCTTGTATTGCTCCATCTTTTTTATGTAATGCCAAAGCTAAAAGACCTGGCTTTTCATTTATTGATAAAACATATTCAGGACTTATATTTTTAGGAAGAGTTATAACCTTTATTTGAGTAAGCTCTTTTGCCAGATTATTGTAATATATATAAGCTTCCTTATCTTCTTCTGGAATGTATATGTTAAAATACTTTTGAGCTACTTTTTCATCAAATATTACTTTTTGCAACCCATTCTTATCCATTGTTCTGGTTAATTCATCCCAATACAATTCTCTAATAAGTCGAGAAATTCGTTGTGTTGGTTTTTCATAAATGGTATCTAATGAAATAGAAGCAACTGTGTTTTTTCCTTGTTTAATTAAAATGGCAAGATCTTGCAATAAATTTGATAAAAAATAAGTTCCTTCAACGCTGTGGATTTCCCCATTTGTTTGAATAATATCAAATTTTTTTGGTCCTATATCTTCAATTGTAATTTTTTTATCGCCATCTGTATCTTCTTGTAATAATAAGGATTTTAAGGTTGAAGTAGTATTAATTAATAACATATTTAGATTGATTTGTTAATCTATATAAGATTAGTATTGAAATTAATAATAATGTCATCGGGATTAATGTGTAGTAAAATGCTGATTCAGCTCCGTAGTTTTTAAATAACCATCCTACTATAGTTGAACCTGAAGTTCCTCCAAGGGCAGAAAACACAACAATTAAACCCGTCATTGGGCTGTGCAATTTTTTAGGTAAAGCACTTAAAACTGAAGAATTTAACAAAGGATAAATAGGGGCTATAAAAACTCCAACAATAGGAAAAGCATAGCCGATTAATGGAACGTCAGCTATTGAATTAATAACACCAACCTCTGCTTCAATAGTTTTTGGCAAAACAAAAACGACCATAAGCATAGCAATCACTATACAAAATGATAAAATATAAACCCAAGAAATGTATTTAGAAAGAATCCCTGCACCAATTCTGCCAACTGCTAAGGATAAAGCAAAAATACTGGCCATCATAATACTAACATTAGGTGGAAGTTGCAATACACGCTTATAAAAA
>JBAZGP010000022.1:6670-19296 GCA_041652835.1 Lutibacter sp.
CAAGTCATAATTCCCTGCTCCACCATTACAAACAAAAAAGCACTGCAAATAAAAATAAGAATGAGCAATTTGGTACAAAGCATTGCCATTTGTTTAACATCATCCAAAAGATTTACACCTGGTATTTCGTGTCCTTCATCGAACTTTGTAAAATATAAAAGTAAAAACGAAAGAAAAGCCAAGCCGGCCAACAACCAATATACCCTAAGCCAAGCATCCGGATTGTCATTTGAATTGAAGGCAGGAAATAAAAAATAGGCCAATGCAATTCCAATCATAAAAAAGCCTTCGATTGAACTCATTAAGCTGTTGTGTTCCTTTGTGGTGTTGGTAACAAGTCCAATGACAGAGTACACAGAAACTTTTATCAACGCAAAAGAAACCCCAACTGAGGCAAATAATATTTTTGCTGTCCAAAAGGAATTTCCAAAATACATAAAAATACAGGCAAACATGGATAATAATAAGCCTGTTAACATGGCTTTTTTATAGCCAATTCTCGGTAAAAATGAAGCGATTATAAATGAAACAATTGCAATTGGAATGTCTTTAAACCACTCTAAAGCACTTGCCTGAACTTCATCAACACCATAATTTTCCAAAGATTTTAATATTACGATTCCTACACTATTTAATAGAATAGCAAAAACAAAGTAATTTACAAATAATGATATTTTTATTCCAACATTCTTCATTTTAGCTTATTTATCTATTGTTAAATTTTTGGATAGTTTATTAAAAATTACTGCACTTACTGAAAGTATTTATTACAAATTCATTATAAAAAATCCTTTGTATAAATTTCAATAAGTGCAGCAACCTTATTTATTAAAAATTAATTGCAACAGATAATTTTGCTGCTCTTCCAAGAATAGATCTACCCATAAAGGTTTCTCCACTTACCGGCGCAACTCCGTCTTGTCTTCCATCAGCTTCAGTTAAACCGATAGTGTTAAACAAATTAGAAACATCCAATGCAAAACGGATATTATTCAACGTATAAGATCCTCCTATATTCACTACATTAAATGCAGGAAGCTCAAATGTATTCTCTATATCTTGATATTTTTTACCAAAATAAGAAGAGCTTGCATATACATTTATATCTTCATTAATATTATAATCTGGTCTAAATATAAAGAAAAGATTGGCAATTCTTCGAGCTGTATTTCCATTTAACGAAGACTCGCTTCCTTCATAACCTGTATATTCAGGATTTTGTAATGTTCCATTAAAATTAAGGTTTAAATCTCCTAATTTTACGATAGCTTCCAATTCCAATCCAATATTTTCAACATTTGCAAATTTCTTTTCAGAAACACCTCCTGCTTGAATATCTTGATATGCAATATTATCTAATTTCATATAAAATGCATTAGCAAATAAGGCAAAATTTGGTGAAGAGTATTTAAAACCTAACTCTGTTTGATCTACTTTTGTTGGATCCAATCCTTTTAAACCTTCTGTTCCTAATCCACTTTCAACAGCTGGACCATAAAAAGATTCTTCAATTGGCGCTCTAAAACCATGGCTATAACGTACGTATGACGCCATATTATTATTTATTTTATAGTTTACAGCTCCAGTATAAGATAATTCACTTAAATCATATTTCCAATATGTATAATCGCCTCGTAGAATATTCACGCCGTTATCAGCTGTATTATTGTCAAGAACTCCAATATCATTTCCCCAAGTACCGTGGTCTCCAGCTCCTGAATATTTACTGTCATCATATCTTAATCCAACATTTGCAGTTAAATCTTCCGACAAATTAAATTCTGCATCAGCAAAAAATGCATTTATCGTATTTTTAATTTGCGATTGTCTTTGCAACCAAGAGATTCCTGTAATTCCATTATAAGAATAATCCATTCCTGTATTTGAATCAGATAAATTAACCAATTCAGGATTGTCTGATACACTTAATAATAAACTTGACCAGTTCCAATACTGATCAGATTTCCAATTGGAATAATAATATCCAAGAGTTAAGTTTACTTTTTCTAAATTAAAATTGAAAGATAAATTATTTGCAAAATTTTGCATATCCTTATGAATAAACCAATAATCGGCTCTTTTCAACTCTGTCCCAGCACCCAGTACATTACCATTATTATTATATGTAAAAGTTGCATCGCCTGTAGGAATACCATATTGATCAGCTACTTGGTCTTGGGTAGAAACGTCTCCCATCCATTGAGAAGCAAAAATAGCATTGTAATCCATATCAATATCGGAATTCTTAAAGGCATTCTTAACAGTAATTTTGTCTGACAAATCAAATTTAAATTCACCGCCAATAGTATTTGTAATAGGGTGAACACCATCTTCTAAATCAGCTTCAAAGAAACCTCCACCACCTTGTGGAACTCTTAACTTACTAAAATTTCTTGAAGTGAAAGTACCGTAATTAGCATCAAAACCAGGATATTCTTTAACCTTATCACCATCCATTACAAAAGGAGTTGATTGGTAAAAAATATTTCTATCATTTAAATTTTTATAGTACAAACGTGCATATCCTTTATCAAATTTATAAGTTAAATTCAATTTTATTTGCCCACCTTTATTTGCGTCAAATCCTGGGTCTCTTATCCCTTGATCTACACGGTAAAATCCACCAACATTAAAGAATAATTTATCTTCAACAACAGCTCCTCCAAGATTGAAATCGGTTCTAAATAAACCATAATCTCCTACGGATAATTTAGTAACTCCTTTCATTTCATTTTGACCGGTTTTTGAAGTGAAATTTATAATACCTCCTGGCGCTCCACTTGCAAATATTGATGCAGAACCACCTTTAACAGCTTCCATTCTGTCTACTGTTAAATCAACGCGATAAAAGTTGTCAATATTTGCAAACTGTAAAGCACCGTCTTCAAACACGGGTAATCCATCTTCTTGAATTTGAACATACTCATAAGCTCCAGCTGAAGGAATTCCTCTGGCAAATAAGTTATTTCCAACTTCTCCACCTGAAGTTTCTACTAAAAACCCCGGAATAGATTGTAATAAATCCGCTGTACTTTGCGGAGATTTTGATTCGATTTGCTTTGCGCTCATTGTTGTAACTGCAATACTCGATTCCAATTTTGTTTTAGGGTTTGATGAACCTGTAACAATTACTTCATCCAGAGATAATAAATCCTCTTTCATAATAAAATTTTGAGTTGCGCTGGCACCACCAACAGTAATTTGATTACTTACTGTTTTATAACCAACAAATGATGCGGTTATCGTGTATGCTCCATCTGAAACATTGGTAATCTCATATTTCCCATTAAAATCGGAAGACGCTCCCTTTATTGTCCCGTCAATAATAATGCTTACTCCTGGTAAAGGTTGATTTTTTGCATCGGTTATCACTCCCGATACAGTAGATGTCTGCTGTCCCATTGCATTTGTAATAGCAAAAAGAACAAAGGCTGTTAATTGTAAAATTTTTCTCATCTGTAATTTGGTTTAAATTGAATAGTTTAATCTATTTTTTATAAAACTAAATACTTACGCTTTAATATAGTCACTTTTATTTAACGAAATCGGTTTCGAAATCTACGAAATCGGTTTCGATACATTGTCCTATTTTATTTTACTCCATTAACAACTCTTTTTAGAATCAATAATATTACTTAACTTAGGCCATTTATTTCATACAAATGAAACCTATTACACTAAAAGATATTGCTTTAGAATTAAATATTTCTGTTACCACGGCTTCAAAAGCATTAAAAGGGTACAGTGATGTTAGTGATTCCACTCGTTTAGCAGTATTAAATTTGGCTAAAAAGTTAAATTACTCTCCCAATTCAATAGCCATAAATTTAAGAACAAAGCAAACCAATACCATTGGCGTAATTATTCCTACCATTGTGCACCAGTTTTTCTCAAAAGTAATTGATGGCATTATTGAGGAGGCTGAAAAACAAGGCTATTTTGTGATTACATTACAGTCAAATGAAGATTTTGAATTTGAAAAAAGACAGCTTCAATTGTTGATGCAAAAACGAGTTGACGGTATTCTTATTTCTCTTTCCAATCACACTCAGCAATGTGAACATCTAAATGAAATTCTTCAGAAAGGTACTCCAATTGTTCTTTTTGATAAAATAAATAAACTTATCAATTGTTCTAAAGTTTGTATTGACGACCAAAAAGCAGCATACGATGCAGTCACTTATTTAATTGAAAAAGGATATCGGCGAATTGCTCATTTTAGAGGTTCTTTAACACCTCAAAATTCAATCGACCGATTTTTAGGTTATAGAAGAGCGCTTACAGAACATGGTATTGACTTCGACCCGTCTATTGTGTATTTATGCGATAATAATGATGATTTTAATGATGGATATATCAACGCCCAAAAATTATTAAAAGAACGACCAGACGTTGATGCAATATTTGCCATTACAGACCTTATTGCTGTTGGAATACTTAAATGCTTTAATGAAAAAGGCATTAAAATCCCTGAAGATATTGCTGTATTTGGATTTAGTGATTGGTTTATGTCATCTGTAGTAACGCCTACCCTATCATCTGTAAAACAACCCGGGTTTGAAATGGGAAGAAAAGCAACAGAAATCTTAATTGAAGAAATTAAAAACCTAAATCATAAAACCTCTTATTCTTTTCAAAATATTATTTTACCAACTTCATTAGTCGTTAGAGATTCTACCTGATTTTTTAAATAAGTCTAAACATCATTCTTATATCAATTAAACATTAATTGGTATAAAATGGCATTCTCTATTTTTATAAAGTTATATAAACGCTTATAAATTTAACTCATCTAAATATTTGCTATGTGTTACACATCACACTGTAGGTTATTTAGACCTATTTTAAATCGAATGCTCTTTTTAATCAAAAATCCTTTACTTTTGTTAAGTTGTTAAATATGTCAAAATGAAAATTCAACTCTTATTTTTTGGAATTGCTACCGATTTGGTGGGTAAAAATTCCATCAATTTAGAATTATCTGAAAATGGAACGGTAAAATCGCTGAAAGATTTGCTAATAACTGATTATTCAGCTTTGAAAAACATCGCAGATTTTGCTATTGCCGTAAATGAAGAATATGCCGAAGATAATTTGGTTTTAAAAGAAAATGATGTGGTTGCTATTATTCCTCCTGTTAGTGGCGGGTAAAAAACTACAGTTAAGAATTAATTTAACAACCCTTTCGGTGCTTTAAATAAAGTATAGCAATTTATTTAACAAATTTTTATAAAGAATTTTAGTCTCAAATAGGTAAGTTTGAACTTAAAATTAATTGCTATGAAGAAAAACATTACGCTCCTATTTATCTTTTTCATTACTTTTCAACTTACCGCTCAAATACAAGGCACTGTTACCAATACAAAACATGAACCATTGGCTTATGTAAGTATTTATATCGAAAATTCAAATATAGGAACTACCACCAATGAACACGGAATTTTTGAACTTTCCACTTCTAAAAAAGGGAAATACACCATTGTTTTTCAATATTTAGGATATCAAACCGTAAAAAAAATAGTTGATATTGAAACTTTTCCTTTTCAGTTGAATATCAGTTTAAATGAAGAAAACATTGAATTGAAAGAAGTTGTTATCAGTTCCAAAGAAAATCCGGCAAATAGAATTATTAGAAATACGATTGATAACCGAAAACGCTATTTGAACAAGATAACTGAATACACAAGTGATTTTTATTCCAAAGGGATATTCAGGATAAAAAATGCTCCTGAAAAATTATTCGGTCAGAAAATTGGTGATTTAGGTGGTGGATTAGATTCTACCCGAAGTGGCGTGATTTACCTTTCAGAAACAGTTTCAAAAATAGCTTTTAAACAGCCCGATTTATTTAAAGAACAAGTTTTAGCTTCAAAAGTAAGCGGCAACGACAGTGGATTTAGTTTTAACCAAGCATCTGAAGTCGATTTTAACTTTTACAAAAATACTGTTGATATTGAAAGCAAAGTAATTTCGCCTATTTCTTCTTATGCATTTAACTATTACAATTATAAATTAATTGGCACTTTTTATGAAGGAGAACACTTAATTAATAAGATTGAAGTGATCCCAAAACGTAAAACCGACAACGTATTTACTGGAATAATTTATATAGTAGAAGATGATTGGGCGCTTTACGGTCTTAATTTAAGTTTAAACGGAGCACAAATGGGAAATCCTATAATTGATAAACTTACTTTAAAACACAGTTACACGTATTCAGAAAAAGAAAAATATTGGCCTATAATTTCTCAACTAATTAGTTTTAAATTTGGGATGTTAGGAATTAATGTTGATGGTCAATTCACTACGGCATATAGCAATTACGATTTTAATCCTTCCTTTAAAGAAAAAGAATTTAATAATGAAGTGCTCTCCTTCACAGAAAATTCGAATAAAAAAGATTCTGCTTTTTGGAATGCAACAAGACCGGTTATCTTAACCGCTGAAGAAACCAACGATTATAAAATAAAAGACAGCATACAAATTTTAAAGAAATCTGAAAAGTATTTGGATTCTATTGATCGAAAAAACAACAAATTTAAAATTGGTGCTATTTTATTCGGTTATTCTTATAAGAATTCGCATAAAAATAGCAACCTTAATTTTTCATCAATTTTAACTGGTATCAATTTCAACACCGTTCAAGGATGGAATTCAGCTATGAAAGTTTCGTATAATAAAAGTGATAAAGATGCCGGTTCAAGTTTTTCCGCTTATACTAATTTTAATTATGGGCTTTCAGATGAAAAACTTAGAATTGATGGAGGTGTCAACTATTTATTTAACAGTATTTCAAAACCATATTTACATATTTCTGGAGGAAAAAAGATAAGTCAGTTTAATGGAAATGAACCTATTTCTCCAATGATAAACTCAATAAGCACTTTGTTTTTTGAAAGTAATTATGCCAAATTTTATGATAAAACTTTTGCAAAAGTGCTTTTATCTGATGAATTCTCTAATGGCATCAGGATTCAAAGTTCTTTCGGTTATGAAAAACGTTCTCCATTGGTAAATACAACCAATTACGTAACTATAAACGACAAACAAAAAGTTTACACTTCCAATGACCCTTTAAATGAAAATAACCATGGTATTCCTTCTTTTGAAGAACATACCGTGTATACATTTCAAACTTTAGCTTCTATCAGATTTGGTCAAAAATATATTTCTTTACCCAATAGAAAGATTAATTTGTATGCTTCAGATTATCCTACTATAAATCTATCCTACCATCAAAATTTTGCGTCCAGTGAAGATAATTATGATTTTGGGGAAATAACCGCTCAAGTTCAACAGCATTTTGATATCGATAACAAAGGAACTTTTAGCTACAATGTAAAGGCAGGAACCTTTTTTGAAGCCGACAATATTGCATTTATAGATTATAAACATTTTAACGGCAATCAAACCCATGTAAATATGGCCTCTAATTATACCGATGCATTTAACTTAATGCCTTATTATAGTTTTAGCACCAACAATTCGTATGCTGAATTTCATGCGGAACATAATTTTAAAGGGTATTTGTTGAATAAAATTCCACTTATCAATAAATTGGGTTTTGAATTGGTTATTGGCGGTCATGCATTGGTAACAAAGGATAAAAAACCGTATTCTGAATACTCCTTCGGCTTAAACAATATTGGTGTTGGAAAAATTCGTTTTTTACGGTTGGATTATGTAATATCAAATTACAACGGCGTTTCACAAAACGGACTTGTTTTTGGATTGACATTTTAGTACTTTTACTTATGAATATGGAATTATCATCAATAAAAATAACTTCTTCAACATTAAACCTGCAAGATTGTTACGATTTTGTGCAAGATGCTTCTTGCGGCGGAATCGCATTGTTTGTAGGAACAGTTCGCAATTCAACAAAAAATAAAGAAGTTTCTTTATTGGATTTCAGTGCTTATGAACCGATGGCTTTAAAAGAAATGCAAAAAATTGCAGATTTGGCTTTGACAAAATTTAAAATCCATAAAATAGCCATTCACCACGCCGTTGGAGAATTACAAATTGGTGCTGTTCCAGTAATTATTGCGGTTTCCTCAGCGCACCGAAAAGCTGCTTTTGAAGCTTGTGAATTTGCAATTGATACTTTAAAAGAAACGGTTCCTATCTGGAAAAAAGAACATTTTGAAGACGGCGAAGTTTGGGTGAATTCGCATCCTTAATTCCCCCTAACCCCTGCTTCGACTCCGCTCAGCACAGGCCGAAAAAGGGGGAATTAATGCTGTAAAAGCGAAAGTCCAAAATTGAAAAGTCAAAAGTTTTTTGTTGTAAATAATATTCTTATTCCAAATCAAACTCCCTTTCCTTGGGAAAGGGCTGGGGATATGAATTCTAAATAATTTCCATTTTCTTCAATAAAAAAGAAGCGTTCATATTTTTACAAATACCCACTTTTAATTTATAATCAAAAAACAATTCGTCGTTGATAATTTCAGCATCAAAGTAATAGTTTTTCACTTCGGGCAAATCCTTTTCAATTTCACACAAGCTTAAATCGTGCGTGGCGATAATTCCTGTCGATTTTGAACTCACTAATTTTTGGACAAATTTTCTCGATCCAATCGCTTTATCGGTACTGTTTGTTCCCTTTAAAATTTCATCTAAAATGATAAAATAATCTTTGGTTTTAATTTCATCAACAATAAATTTCAATCGTTTTAATTCAGAAAAGAAATAGGACTCATTATCCGCCAAAGAATCTGAAGTCCGCATACTGGTAATTAACTTTATAGGAGAATATTTAAATTCCCCTGCGCAAACGGGCAAACCCATATTTCCCATAACGATAGCCAAAGAAACCGTTCTTAAAAAAGTACTTTTTCCCGCCATATTTGCACCGGTAATAATAAAAAACTGTTGGTTTTCAATGGTGAAATCATTATCAATACGTTGTGATTCTTTTAGCAAAGGATGCCCTAAATTTTTAGAAACAATAACAGGATTATTTTTCTCAATTTCTGGAAAAACATAATTTGGATGGTTAAAAGCAAAATTAGCCAACGAGTTTTGCGCATCAAAAAAAGCAATAATATGAAACCACTCCTCCACCTTATCCTTATAATTGTTTACCCATTTTTCCACTTTATGCACATATTGCAAATCGCGCAATAAAAAAGCATTGCCAAAAATGGCAATAATAAGGTTGTTTCGT
Source organism: Lutibacter sp. (assembly GCA_041652835.1). Classification (GTDB taxonomy): domain Bacteria; phylum Bacteroidota; class Bacteroidia; order Flavobacteriales; family Flavobacteriaceae; genus Lutibacter. The sequence continues at coordinate 15,843 of JBAZGP010000022.1, forward strand.
TGATCAAAGGCCTCTAATACTTGAGAAAATTTAGCAAATATTATGGATGCTTTTTTAGATTCCGTTTGAATTTCTTGTTGCTTTGTTTTCAAAATTTGTGAGGCAAATACCTGTTTTTCAATTTCTCTCAACAATTTGTGATATTGCTTAAATGTATCTTTTGCATTACTTGCGTCAAGGTACAATTCATTTACTTTTTTAGCATAAAATCCGGATATTCCCGACCCAATAAAAAACCAAATCAACAAAATTTCACCAACGATAATTTGTGCAACTAAAAGCCCAATTAATACCAAAGAAATTATTGAAAAAACTATGGGCAAAAACGAAATAAATTTAGGAAATACCGATTTATAATGCTGAATCCAACTCACAATTTCCTTTGCCGGATACTCCACTTTTACCAAACTTGCCAGTGCCGAAAATTGTTGTCTCCACTTGGGTTTTTGACTCAATTCTTTAATTCCCTGTTGCTTTTCTTCAACATTATAAATATCATTGTCTCGTAATTTATCAACAAACTCCTGTTTCCCTTCCGCGGTAACTGTTCTGTTACAATACTGGAAAAAAGATCCTTTGCCAAACAAATCGATATCATAACTGAAGGGATGAATGTGATCTATAAATTCGTTCCCGGCATTTAAGGAGAAATAGTCTCGGTTTAAAACCTTTATTTCAGTGTTATTTATGTCAATTAAAGCTTTGTTGAGATCACTTTTATATTGTAAATTGGAATGCCTCGTTAATAAAATAAAAAATAAAATCGAGAAAATTACCACAATAAAAATCATTATTTTAACCTCTCCAAAAAAGAAATAAATCCCAAAAACGGCCATTAAAAAAACAAGAAGCCGCAACGAACCAGAGATTGCCAATTGCTTTTTTAACTTTTTTTGCTTTTGCTCAAAACTTTCTTTTTCAGCAGTATAAAATTCCAGCGGATTTTGCATTTAATAATTTATGATACCTTCAGCTAAACTAAAAACTGAAAGCGATGGATATTTTTCTTTTAACTTCAATGTCACCTCATAACTTGTAATTCCCTTGGCGCAAATGATGACGTAGTATTTTTTAAAATCGGGTTGAAAATTTTCAACTTTGAAAGCATTGTAAGGTTTTTTCTGATGCACTTTGAACGGAATAAACGCATCAGGAGTGTTAAACACACTCACTATTTCCAACGTTGAATCTCCTATTTTTTCTTTTAATGCTGAAGCAGAAATTAACAAAGAAGGATCTTGATTTGAGCAAGTTTCGGCTAAATACTCAGAATTTTCAAAAATAGATTTTATGTCTAAATCTTTATTTTTCTTCAACTTCATTTTGAACTGCGTATTCTCCAAAGCATTGTAAATCAACAATTGATTCGTCAATAATTTGCCAGTATTCGTGATTAATTTTATGATCTCATTCACTTGTAAAAGTGCTATCACACCAACAATTGGATTCATTGTTCCGGCTTCTTCACAATTGGGAATATCGGTGGCTATTTTTGGAAACGCATCACGTAAATTGCAACTATATTTTCCATCTTCACCCAACACATTAAAAGTTGCCACATAACCGTCAAACTTATACAGAGAACCATAAACCAAAGGTTTTTTCGCTAACACGCAGGCATCATTTATCAAATATTTTACCTGTAAATTGTCGGTTCCATCAACAACAACATCAAATTTTGAAACCAAGTCCAAAATTGAATTTTTTGTAACCGCTTCATTGGTAAATGAAACTTTGGTGAAAGGTGCTCTTTTTTTAATTTCATTGGCAAGAACTTTCGCTTTTGACTGCTGAATATCTTTTATTTTAAAAAAAACCTGACGGTGTAAATTTGAAACAGAAACCGTATCAAAATCCACCAAATGAAGCTCTCCAACACCGCTCGTCGCCAAATAAACAGCAATCGGATTCCCTAAACCTCCACAGCCAATAACCAACACTTTTGCATTTTGCAACAAATCTTGTCCATCCGCTCCAATTTCAGGCAAAGTGGTTTGTCGTTGAAAATAAGTGTCTTTATTTAAATTCATGGCTTGCAATTTACAGAAATTTGAAAATATGTTAGTCGTTAATTTCTTTGCGCGCCGCCTTAAATTCTTCGGGTGTATTGATATTTCGAATTAAATGATCGTCTACTTCAATAATTTCAATGGCTGAATTGAGCAAAACCTTTCTCGGACAAGAATATCCTTGCGCTAAATAATTTAATAATATCGGATAGCTTTTCGGCTCCCATATGGCAATTAAAGGTTCTGGAAATTCCTGATTTTTACCTTTTATGGCGGTGGCAATTTTTGATGGATTTCTGTGTTTCAGCAGCAAATCAATTACCTCATCATTTACAAAAGGCAAGTCGGTTGCTAAAACCAGCCAAGCCACGTCAGGGTTTTCCTGAAATGCAGAACAAATAGCACCAAACGGACCCAAGCCTAAAAATTTGTCGGTAATTTTATTTTGAATTCCAATTTCTTGTTCTTCCCGAACCGATAAATACGTTTTTAAATGGTGTTTTTCCAGCAGTTCAATGGCGATTTCCCGTTGATTTTTTCCGTAAAAATTAAGCGTTCCCTTGTCGGTACCCATTCTGGTACTTTTTCCACCTGCCAAAACCAAACCTTGAATTGGTGCGATTTTTTCTTTGATTAAATTTTCAATATGTTTCGAAATTTTATCAATTTCACCGATTTTATAACATAAAAGATTTTTTATCTGTGGATACTTTTCTTCCAAAAAATCAAAATATTTGGAGTCTTCCGTTAATTTTATAACAAACTGAATGTTGTTCAGCTGATTCAGTCTTTTTAAAACTGAAGCTTCTTTTTCATTGTCTAAAACTAAGATTTGCTTGGCACCTTCATAATGATTTCCATTGATAAACACAAAATCATATTGTGAAAATTGAATGCGTTGATTGAATTTATTCACTGCGGAATTGGTGAAAATAGCCGCACTTCCTTTGGAATGAAAAGTAAATTTTTCCAAAAAATTCGATTCCACATTATCATTATGAGAAGCGTCGAAATAAGCCAATTTATAAGGTTTTAACTTTTCAGCAATCTGATTTGCCAAATTTAAAACAGCATCACATTTTGTACCCACAATAGCAATTTCATTGGGTGCAAAATTGTCGTTGTCCCTTAATTTAAGTTTCGCGTGTTTTTGATGTTTATTCATTTTTTATATCGCTTTTTCCACCTGATTTCTTCAATAATTTCACTTCTTTAATCACCATTTTTTGGGAAATGGATTTACACATATCATACACCGTTAATGCAGCAACAGTGGCGCCGGTTAGCGCTTCCATTTCAACACCGGTTTTACCTTCCATAGAAACCGTACATAAAATTTCTATGTGTTCGTTGTCTATAATTTCAATCTCAATATCAACACCGCTAATAAATAACGGATGGCACATTGGAGTTAATTCCGATGTTTTTTTAACCGCTTGAATTCC